>JABIBQ010000041.1 GCA_018652685.1 Candidatus Bathyarchaeota archaeon | reverse complement strand
CTGTTATCTCCACTCCAGCGTCCGAGCCCGTCTCAACTATCATCCACGCCGTCACTGGCGTGGGAACAAGACCCACCTGGATCACATCTGCCCCTGCCGCGTTTAGCCCTGAGGACAACGCCATCTCAAGCATTGGTCCAGATATCCTGGCGTCGTAGCCGACTACTATCTGTCCGCCGTGGTTCATTGTGGCGATGGCAGCGCCCACGTGCTGAGCTAGCGTTGTCGTTATGTCCTTGTTGGCAAGTCCCCTGATCCCTGAGCTTCCGAATAGTTTTGGCTTCACCTGTTTCTCCTCCTGGGTATGAATCGTCGGAGGGGGTCAGAGCTCATAAGCTTTTCCAGCTCACGAAGGCCGATCCCCCGCTTGAAATCCCCGTATGTCTCGCACCTCTCGTCCCTGTAATATTCCCTGTTCTCCGGTGGGCGGACCACGACCTCGACTGGGTGTTCGTCGATGACCATGGTGATATGAGTGGATGTTCTGGGCATCCCGTCGATGATGAACTGCGTTTGCTCCGCCTCAATTATCAAGTATTTTCCAAGCATTTGTGCCACCTTGATTGAATTTGGATGGTAGACAACTATGTCGATGTCGCTTCCCTTCCTCACGGTTCCCCTCCAGGTGCTTCCAATGAGAACTGGAGATAGTTCTCCTAGCGTCCTCATAACGTCAAGGGCTATCTCTCTCATCCTTATGAGCATACGTTGCCTCCCTGGTCCCTCGTACTCGTCAGTGAGGGTATCCAGCTCCACGGCGACCTCGTAGTTGCTGGGGAGCGCCCGTGATCCCAGACTTGAAGCCGCCATCTCCTTAGCGTCCTTGTACTCCTTCACCGACCTGTTGTAGAGGAGCCTGGCAGCCTCCCTGGCCACATCTTGACGTGTTGACATCTAACACTGATATGGGGACGTGATATAATTAAAGAACGTAAACCTGTTGTCCTGACATATCCCGACTCATTTTAAGGGAAGATTATTCAAAAGCAAGAGCTCCCATCAGTAAACGATTGACATGAGAAGCTTCAAGGACATATCGAAAGACGAGGAAGCACACGCACTAGCACTTCACAAGGAAGCGATTGTGATTGATGCAAGCCTAGTCGCGTTCACAGATTATGTAGCCGAGGATATCTGGGTTGACGACATGCTCGCAGGGGGAATCACTGCATCAAACATTACGGTCGCCATGCAGCACAATCTTGGTGAAGCATTACGGGAGATGAAGGCCTATCACAGCTGGGCAAAGAGGTCAGAGGACAAGGCGCTGATCGCCATGTCCGCCTCGGACATCATGAAGGCCAAGAAGGAGGGCAAGCACGCCGTCATCTTCGGTCCACAGGACAGCCAGTTCCTTGAGGGAACCCTTGATTTCCTGAAGATCGCGTACGAGTACGGCATCAGGATAATTCAGCTAACCTATAACTACCGTAACAGCGCTGGAGACGGTTGCAGCGAGAACAAGCAGGCGGGACTTAGCAATTACGGACGCTCTCTTGTCGAGGAGATGAACAAGCAGGGCGTGCTCATCGACCTGAGCCACACGGGAGACCCTAGTACCGATGACGCCATCGAGCACAGCAAGGACCCTGTTTCATTTACCCACACTGTTCCCCGGTCTAACCTGCCCAAGGAGCTGAGCGACTGGGCCAAGTGGAACAACAAGTACACCTTCTACGGTGGCTGGATGGATTACGCCCAGAGGAGGTCCAAGACTGACGAGCAGATACAGGTATGCGCCGAGAAGGGCGGGGTCATAGGCATCACTCCATTCTTCCTCAAGAAGGCAGGTAAAAGCACCCTGACAGATGACATCATCGACCAGATCGATTATGCGGCTAACCTTGTGGGTGCCAAGCACGTGGGGTTCGGTAGTGACGTGGACTTTAACAGCACAATGGACAGGATGGCGTACATGCACAAGTACCCCGAGAACGTGGACAGGACATGGTTCGCGGCCCTCGACAAGGACTGGGCCTATGGATGGATGGAGCACATACCAAACGTCACCAAGGGTCTTGTTGTAAGGGGTTACAGTGACTCTGAGGTCAAAGGTATAATCGGTGAAAACTTCTACAGGCTCTTTAAAAAAGTCTGGAGAGGCTGAGCCTACTCCTCTAACAGTTTCTTTAACTCATCTATTTTCTCGTCCAGAGCTTTAACTGTCTCCCGTAGCTCTATAACGTCCTCGCTAGGTGCATTCAAGTCGTTGTCTCCCTGGGTCATGATAACAACGGTCATGACGCATGCGATACCTAACAGTGCCAAGATCCCGAAGAACTCAATCCCCTGCATCGCAAGTAGCACTATGATAGCCGTTATTGCGGCCCAGATGCCCCCTATCGCGTATCCTTTATTTTTCGTCTTCTTTCACCTCCTCTGCCAGCGATTCCGTCGAAATGTTGAAGCTGAAATCAAGAATCTTATAGAACCTCAGGGCCCTCGCCTCCTCCTCTAGGGTGAGTATCCTGGACTCAACCAGTTCGCTCTCCTTGAGCTTTTTTAGGTGGACTTTTGCAAGTGCCCTGCTAATGCCTACGTTTTTCGCTACCTCGCTGAGGTAGTTCTCTCCTTTGGTTAGCTCCATGAGAATCCTGATTCGTGTGGGATGACCCAGCGCGGATAGTTTCTTCGCCAAGTCCTCTATATTCATCAAACCCGATTCCTCGTAATTCCTTCATGCCATGTAATAATTTGATTACATATATGCCTTGGGGTTACGAGTCACATTTTTTCCCAGACGAGGTGCGAGCTGAGCTGCATGCCCCCTACAAGCTGCAACGGAGTGCTCAACGTTAGCCTCTCCCCATCAAACTTGTAAAACCTTTCCTGTCTGTCCCCTATCCAGTTGG
>JABIBQ010000012.1 GCA_018652685.1 Candidatus Bathyarchaeota archaeon | reverse complement strand
CCTTCGAGGGGGACCCAAGGGGCATCCTCAGGAGAACAGTTGATGACCTTGAGACGAAAGGATACGGTTTCAACACGGGTCCGGAGCTGGAGTACTTTTATGTCACGGACAACAACGGAAGCGTTGCGCCCTTCGGGAGCGGTGGTTATTTCGATCTCCCCCCACTCGACCCGACCGAGGACGTTAAACTTGAGACTCTGATGTGCCTTGAAGCAGCCGGCTTCCAGTTGGACAGGGTCCACCACGAAGCAGCCATGGGGCAGCAGGAGATCAACTTCCGCTACAGCGACGCCCTGAAGACCGCAGACAACACTATCCTGTACAAGCTGGCAGTCAAGACTATCGCCAAGAAACATAACACGACCGCCACTTTCATGCCCAAGCCCTTCTGGGGCATCAACGGGAGCGGCTGCCACGTCCACCAGAGCATCGTTGACCTTGAGACCGGTAAAAACATATTCAGCGACCCCGACACCGAGTTCGGACTCAGCGAGACAGCCGTACACTACATCGGTGGCCTCCTCAAACACGCACCGGCCATGTCAATGATCGTCGCGCCCCTCGTGAACAGCTACAAGCGACTCGTACCACACTACGAGGCCCCGGTCTACGTGAGCTGGGGCTACGCCAACAGAAGCGCGCTTATCCGGGTCCCGCTGGCCCCAGGTGACAAAGACAAGGTTACAAGGGTGGAGTACAGGCACCCAGACCCGGCATCAAACCCCTACCTCGTGGCGACGGCGCTGCTGAAGGCGGGATGGGAGGGAATCGACAAGAAAATCGATCCAAGTGCGCCCCTGACGGAGAACATCTATGAGCTAACGCCTGTCCAGATGAAGGAAAAGGGCGTGGGGTACATGCCAGAGCACCTGGGGGACGCAGTTGACCTCTTCGCTGAGGACAAGACCATGAAGGTTGCGCTTGGGGCTTTCCTGTTCGATAACCTCATCGAACTCAAGCGGGACGAGTTCAAGAGTTACATGGACTTTACAGGCATTGAATGGGCCGCCAGCAGGCCGAAAATCACGTCATGGGAGTACAAGCGGTACCTAACCCGATGCTAGACATAGTAGCTTGTCTTATCCTCGTCCTCTGAGGATCTCCTGTTCCTCACCGCTACAGGATTTTTTTGTTGTGGCTGAATATTTTTGAACATCTTTATATTATCTGATAATGCAGGGGAATGTGAATCATCATGAGTAAACCAGTTGAAGTTACAGACGCGAGCTTCGATGAATTCGTAAAAAACAATCCAAAGGTGGTAGTTGACTGCTGGGCCGCGTGGTGCGCCCCCTGCAGGATGCTTACTCCAATCATAGACGAGCTTGCCGAAGAGAAGGTTGACGTAAAGTTCGCAAAACTAGACGTAGACAAGAACAGGGCGGTCCCGCAGAGGTACGGCATCATGAGCATCCCGACACTCCTCTACTTCAAGGACGGTCAGCTTGTAGACAAGACCCTCGGTGCTTTGCCGAAAGCGGCCATCGAGTCTAGACTCGCCAATCTGTAATAACCGGTTAAACCCGGCTACTCAATTTTCTAGTGATTTTAAGCAATTCGTCGGGGCTAATGGGTTTCATCAGTATCTCGTCGCTGTCAAGTGTGGTATGGTTCTCCAGTGCCTCCATGTGGCCCGTCAGCATTACCACGTTGAGGTCTCCGTCCTTCTCTTTCAACATCTTCGACAGTTTTGATCCTGGGATGTCGGGTAGCTTGTAGTCGAGAATGGCCAGGTCGAACTTGAACCGACTCATTTTTGTGAGCGCCTCGTTACCCGAGTTTGCCGTCTCAACAGCGAAGCCCGCGTCTTCAAGAAGCATCTCGAAGGTGTCAGCAAGGAACTCGTCGTCGTCCACAATCAGGACGCTGAGCTGGGATGGCCGCTGGGCTTTTTCCTGTTCCTCATACTCCCTGAACGCCGAACTGAGCTCGGGATGGCCTTCCATTGATCTTGTGATGGACTCGACCCTGTCTACAAGTGTATCCATTCTTTTTTCATGCTCATTTAGAACATTAATTAACATGTCAAGTACGTCTAACTTTTCTGGTACACTCATGGTTGGGCTTCCGGAATATCGATGTTTTAATTGTATACACGTTTGGTATTTTAATCTTGAGGTGTTGTTTAGACGTGGTATTCTGAAATATCTATTTCATACAATAATGTATATACTGTAAAACTATTTAATATTTGAAGAATTGTAATACGAGTCGTTAAATTCATTTTAAAACTTGGGTAATAATCCATATTTAGTTAACCGGAATCCCTATTAACTCCGTATCGCTAGTGATATGTAGAGAGATGTTTGGCATCTTCCTAGTACCACTGATGATGGTCATCGGGATATTCTTCCTGGTGTCATCTGTTTTGATAGGGGTATCCGCTGTTTTGAAGATCGCGTTCTTCCTGATATTCCTGCCACTGAGAATCCTTTTCTGGATGATAGGCTTGATCTTCTGATCTACCATCATCCTCGGCATCAACTGGAGGAGGTGTAGACACATGATGTAGCCTCGTATTCTTATTCTTTAAATACAATCAGAGGTAATGACCAAGGAACGCCTTGTTTGAAATAATTGGACTGCTGACTGCCTTCATCGGGATTTTCGTCCTGAGGGCCAAGAACATCGATTTCTACATCGCCATCACAGCGGCGGCCCTCATCATCGGACTGACCTCCGGGGCACCCGTCCGCATCCTATTCGACGTGCTCATCCAGACCCTGTCCGCTTACAACACCTGGAACCTGGTCTCCGCGGTAGCCCTAATCACGGTGCTGGGCTACGCGCTCAAAGAGACTGGGCTCATGGTGAACTTTATCGAGGGGCTCAGTAACATCCTGCCGGGCAACATACTAATGGCAACCATCCCCGCCCTCTTCGGTTTCCTATCAATGCCAGGAGGCGCACTGATGTCCGCCCCATTCATCGAGCCAGAGGCCGACAAGCTGGGGCTGAAACCGGAGCACAAGTCATACTACAACGTCTGGTTCAGACACCTGCTGTACTGGGTTAACCCAATCACATCGTCAACAATCATGGCCGTTTCCCTATCAGGCATCCCCGTCACAACTTGGCTCAGAGTTCAGTCCCCCTTGTTTTTCGTCATGGCAGCCATCGGCTTCATCGCAAGCAGGGGTTTTATCGAGACCCCCAAGAAAAACGAGGGCCCCAAAGGATTGACCATGGACGCCATGAAAGGCGGACTCCCAATCGTAGTCACTGTTGCACTCACCCTCTACGGGATCCCTATCTGGGCCTCACTTGCAGCGGGTACGCTCACCGCCATGCTCCTGGGCCGCGTAAAACCTGACAAGACGGTGGAGATAGTGAGCAAAGGCATCCGCTGGGACCTGGTGCTGGCAATAATCTCCATGCTTTATCTGAGGGACATGATAAGCACCTCGGGCTCGGTGGTCAAACTCTTCGAGGCCGTCATCGCATCAGGCGTTCCCGTCCTGGCCATCGCCATCGTGGTCCCCTTGTTCATAGGGGCCATATCAGGCTCCCCCGCTATGGGCGTTGGCATCGCGTTCCCAATACTCCTACCCCTCTTCGGGGAAGTCAACATACACCTCACCAGCATAGTGTTCCTGGGGATAACGTGCACGTACATTACGTCCCCCCTCCACCTGTGCCTGGTCCTAACAAACAACTACTTCAATTCCGACCTAAACAAGGTCATAAGATACACTGCCCCTAGCTGCCTCGCCCTATACCTCATCGGCCTGGCCTACCACCTCTTCCTATACCGCATGTAATATCTCCATTTATGATGGAGTGGACAAGAAATCATTACGGGAGTAGACAATAATACTCCCCATTCATTTTAACTAAAACGTCATGGCTTCCAGACGTTGTACCATCTGGCGTAGCTCTTTTTCTGCCATTCCGGGTGGTCTGTGGGATACAGAACCCTGTAATTATAGGATGCTATCACGTCCTCCGTTTCGCCGTCCTGGATTAGCCCCTGCATTACCCACCTGACTTCCTTCATCCACGACAGCTGGCGCTCCACCTCGTCCAGGTCGCATAGCGGCCCGTGGCCTGGGATGATGGTCTCGATGTCCATCTTGAGCATGTCCTGGAACGCATCGATCCAGTGGTCT
>JABIBQ010000050.1 GCA_018652685.1 Candidatus Bathyarchaeota archaeon | reverse complement strand
GTTGGCATCCAAGTCGTTTCAACTCTGATGGTTTCAAGGAAATGTGCCCTCAATCCTATATAAAACTGTATCAAAAGGGGATGTCGGGGGCTAGGTAGAGTAATTACTTTGCTACTCTGACTGGTAGACCTCAAACCATAGCGCCATAACATCCTCAGCGGGTTTGTTCCGGGGGGATGCACTGGTGGTTTCTGCAAAGTATTGGATATTGTATTCATCGCCGAACCTGCGGTACTCGTCCCAGAAATCCCACCTCTCAGTCATGATGCCGGTGGCCCAATTGTATTTCTCTAGAGATGCGAAGAATGCCTCGTAGTAGATCACCTGCTCGTTGAAGTCAACGGCGCTCCTCAGCTCAGGATCCTCGGCTGTGTTCTGTCCGTTTGAACTCCCCGTGGTCAATACGACGTAGATTGGCAGTTTCCCTCCCATCATGTACTCTATGCCCTCAAACATCACGTCGTTGATGGCCATTAGCTCCTCGATTGTAGGGTTTCGTGGGTCTGGCAGCATATCGGTCCTGGACGTGTACAGCCCGCCGAAATAGGTTATCTGGATGAAATCTAGCTCCTTGTAGAAAGTAATTCTCTCATCGGCGTTGATGTAGTTAAGACCAACCTGTCCGGAGAACACTTCCCTGACAGCGTGGATCAACTCGGACCACCTCCCCGCGTATTCCGGGTATACATCAGGTTTGAGAGTGGCCTCGGAGTACATGTCCAGGAGGATGGCATCAGTCCCGAAACTCTCGGCCCTGGTCGCCCTCCGAACTGTGTACTCCTCCCACATATCGAACCAGAGACTCCACCACTCAGGGTCGTTCTCCTTCTCGGAAAGCAGTTGCCAGTCCACCTCAGTAAAGTCCAACCCTCCCGTCTGCTGGTACGTCTCCATCACCTTCAGACCGCGGTCATGGGCGCCCTTGACGAAAGCCGCGTAGAAATCGTCATCGCTCATGGAGAGGAACGTATCGTTGTCCTGTACCAGAGGCGGGTCCACCTGGTAGTAGAAGGCCGCTGGGACCATGCCAACCCACTCTGCACCGACTCGTAGGGGTCCCTCGAAGGCATGTTCCAGTGCCTTCTCGAAGCACTCAGGGTCATCTGGGTGAATGTTGAACTCAGGGTTACCGGTGGTACCGAACAGGTCGATGAAGTTAAGCCCTTTTAGTTCAAGGGCTCTGCCTACCTTGGTTGCCTTCAGCTCCATCTCGTAGGTCTCTCCATCCGCGAATAATTCGACCCGGTACACTCCGGGGTACGTCACGTTTACGTATGCGGTGCTGTTCTCGGAGCCACCTATTGTCATCTCGTGGTTGGACATATATTGCAGGTCATCCATGCCTGCGAACCTCTGTGTCCAGACGTGTTCCTCCGCCGAGACGCCGAATATCTCCAGTGCATCAAGGGCAATGGACTCGTTTACCTCGCCCTCGACCCTGATTATCTCGTACTCCCTGCTAATCCCCGGTAGAATCTCGATGCATCCGTCCTCGTCCCTGACTGGTTGATGGTCCTCAGGCGTCTGGTCATCCTCACCTGGTTCACTTGGCTCAGAAGTGTCTCCGGTACCCGGTACGTCAGGTGTTCCGGGAGTCTCTTTCTCGTCATCGTTTGAACCCAAGTTTTCGGGGCCGCCGAGGAACGCGGTGACAATTAGTGTGACTACAATGAGACCAGCGGCTGTTCCAAGGAGCCTTTTGAGGTTCATGCTAAGCTCATCTTGGCGAGGATTAATGAATTATTCTACAACTGAATTATACTTAACATTGTTAAGTAAGGTTTATAACCCACAACGTTATGGTTAACAATGTTAAGTATGCGAGAAATGGGAAAACGCAGACGAAGGCACCACGGACCACACCCCGAGAGGGGATGGGTCCAGTTCCTGCTCCTAATGCTACTCAACGAGGAACCAAAGCACGGGTACCAGCTCGCCGAGGAGCTCCAGACACGTGGATACGTTAGGGAGGGCCGGTTCAAGACCGGCAGCCTGTACACCATCCTCAACAGGATGGAGAACAAGGAAATCCTCACCTCGAAACACGAGGAGAGTGAGGCAGGCAGGCCCAGGCGGGTATACAGCATCACGGAGAACGGCAGGGAACACCTGAAGAACGGACTCCAGTACATGCTCCGCCGCAAAAAGTTCCTTGACGAGATGGAGGAGTACTACCGGCTACACTTTCCCAAGCACGCTACTGACGGAGAAAAAGAAAATGCGTAGACACATACACGGACGAGGAAGGGGTGGCCACTGCGGTCCCCGGAAGGCGATGAGCCTGAAAGAGGAGATCGAGATGCTTGAGAAGATGAAAGAGCATCTTGAGGCCAACCTAGCAAACGTCACAGAACGACTTGAGAAGCTGAAGGCTTAACCTAGCAGCGGCCAGCCCCCAGCTTCGAGAGAATAACACCCCCCTTTTTACTTAACCTTATTCACAAACGACCCTGCCAACAAGACCTGAGTCTCTTTCATATGCCCTCACGGGAAAGTCGAATCTATGAAGATGAAGGTAATGGAGCACGGCCCATTCGGGTGCCTGATGTACAAGGGAACTGTTGACAATATCGATGAGATTCCAAGTAACTACGAGAAAATGGAAGTTGTGGAGGATACCGGCGTGACGGTCTACATCTCACCCATCAGGGAAGGCTAGTCTTTCTAAGATAGATTAACCGATCCTGAACCGGGGGTGGCTCCTGTCCGGCCTCACCTTCTTCTCCATCATGAGCTGGCTGTAGGCCGCGTCAACCATGGCCACGCCCGGGAAGAACCTCTCGGCGTTCTTCAGCGGCCCGAAGAGTACGAAATCGGCACCGATGACGGTGGGAATTGCGTTGGTAAGCCCCTTAACCACTGTTTGGGCGTCCTTGGTGTACTTCTCCTTAAGTCTCTTCCATGACGAGAGTGCGTTGTGGGCCCCGCACCCGCACGGGTAGCCGTACTTGTCCTTGATGCGGTCGATTGCCTTGGCCGTGATTCCTAGGGTCGGGATGTCCAATACGGCGGTATCAATGAGAATATGCTCAATCCCAGCTGCCTCGGCCTTGGGGACAAGCTCATCGAGCAGTGGTTCCTTGTTCGATGACAGCACATACCTCGTGCTATGCGTGAGGAGGATAGAGGATTTTAGCTTGGTCTCAGTTATTGCCTCGTAGAGCGGGTCCTTGGTGTGGGGGCTCAGTGAGTTCAGCACGATCCTGTCGATTACCCCGATCTCGTCGGCGTAGTGGAGTGCCTTCACCTGCTCCACCTCGGCCACGACGTCCAGTACGATGGGCATATCGGTTTTTTCCAGAATGAAATCCATGTACTTTCCGGTGGCGACGGCGTTCTCTGAGACCAGGTCAATCATGACGGGCAGACCTGTCTTCTCGGTCATCATCTCGGCGTCTCGGATATGCTTCTCCGCTTTCTCCTTGTCGAACTTGCCCTCGCCGTGGTCTGAGACGTTCTTGTCGCCGTTGTAGAACATGGATCCGATCATGACGGTGGGATGCTGCCCGGGCTCGCCGCCCACCTTGATGCCATGTATCTCGTACGTTTTCTGTTTCACAGAGTAATCGAACATCGTCGGGTTATCCTACGGGTAACCGCTCTTGAATTTGTTGCTTTGACGTAAACAATGAGTTAAGTTACCGATCTCCCCCTATGATTGACATGTCTGACAGCCACGAGATAGTGTTCCAGCCCGACGGGAAGAGGGGAAGCTTCCCGGAGAACACCACAGTCCTTGATGCGGCCCGTGTTCTCGGTGTTGATATAAACAGTATCTGCGGCGGAACAGGTGCGTGTGGGAAATGTATCGTCCAGGTAATATCGGGGAAGCTACCGCCATCAAAGGCCGTCGAGGAGAAGTACATCGGGGCAGCTGGCCTGAACAAAGGGTTCAGGCTGGGGTGCCTCCTCAGCATCACCGACGACATGGTCGTCACGGTGCCCAAGGAGAGCAGGACGGGCACCCAGAGACTTCAGACTGAGGGGCTGGATACATCTGTTGAGTTTGACCCGATGGTTAAAAGGGTCGTTGACGGCCACTCCACGGCGATCCTCTATGATGGGGAGGTAATCAGAAGGCTGGAGTCAAGGGATGCGCCGATCCTGGGATTCGCGGTTGATATCGGGTCCACGAAACTGGCTGGGGACCTGATGGACCTTTCGACAGGCGAACTGATCGCGGTCTCGACTGCTATGAACCCCCAGATACCTTACGGGGAGGACATAATCAGCAGGATAACCTCGGCAATCCAGAGCTCTGAGAACCAAGAGAGGCTGCATGGGACGCTGGTTGGTGGAGTGAAGCGTCTGCTAAAGGACGCATGCTCCGAGGCTGGGAAAAGCCCGAAGGATGTGTACGAAATTGTACTGGTCGGTAACACGGTGATGCAGCATTTCGTCCTGGGCACTGACACCTACCCACTGTCAAGGAACCCGTTCATGCCCGAAAACCTAGAACACAGGGATTTGGAGCCTGATGTGATCAACTTGTCATCAAACGGCAGGGTCCATGTGCTCCCGCTGATCGCAGGGTTCGTTGGAGCGGACTGCGTCGCTGCCACACTGGCTACGAGCGTCCACAAGGAGAATGAACTGAGCTTCCTCATGGATATTGGTACCAATACCGAGATCGTGGTCGGGAAAAAGGAAGGTTTGGCGGCATGCTCCTGCGCGTCCGGCCCCGCCTTTGAGGGGGCCCATATAAAACACGGGATGAGGGCAGCGTCAGGCGCCATTGAGGGTGTCTGGATCGTCCCCGAGAGCCTAGAACCACGAATCAAGGTCATTGATGACTCCTTGGCAATGGGAATATGCGGGTCAGGTCTCATTGACCTGCTATCCGAGATGCTAAAGTCGGGGATAATGGACAGCTCAGGAAGGATCATAAACAGAGATCACAAGCGCATCAGGAAATACAATGGGGTTTCCGAGTACGTGGTTGCATGGAGGGGAGACACAGGAATTGACTCGGACATAGTCATCACGCAGCTTGATGTCAGGGAACTCCAGAAGGGAAAGGCGGCTATCTATTCAGGGGCCAAGACATTGATGATAAAACTGGGAGTTAACCCATCTGATTTCAAGAACATCTACATGGCCGGGGCGTTCGGGACATACATCAACAGGGAGAGCGCACTCAACATCGGGATGATACCAGAGTTCAGCCTGTCTGACATCCAACAGGTAGGAAACGCCGCTGGGACGGGGGCTAGGATGGCCCTGCTTTCGAGGAAAGCGCGGCTGGAAGCACAGGTCATCAGGGAGAAAACGGAGTACGTTGAGTTGGCGACGAGCAAGGAGTACAACAGAGATTACTTGGACGCACTCTTGTTTCCCCACATGGATCTGGACCTGTTCCCCGAAACCGTGCGAAAACTAGATTCCACTAACTGGGTGAAGGGAAGGATACACTCAAGGTAGCCACCTTTTTTTATACGCGCCGTGGGACTAGGAACCATGACCTCTCACGATAAAATAGTTGAAGCGATAATCGAGCTGGATGAACTTGTAGCCCTTGAGCTGGCTGAAGGGATGCTAAAGTCTGGCACAGAGCCCGTTGAGATCCTGGAGAAATGTAGGGAAGGGATGTCCATCGTCGGGGAAAAGTTTGAGAGCGGCGACTTCTTCCTGTCAGAAATGATAATGGCTGCCGAGATATTCAACCAGATCATGAACATCGTCAGGCCCCACCTCAAGATCACCATTTCTGAGTCTAGCGGAAAGATAGTCATCGGTACAGTAGAGGGTGACGTGCACGATATCGGGAAGAACATCGCCATCGCGCTGCTTGAGGCAGAGGGCTTTGATATCATCGACCTCGGAGTTGACGTGCCACCGGCCACTTTCGTTGATGCGATAAAGGAGCATGAGCCGGATATCGTGGGGATGAGCAGCCTACTCACCGTTGCGCTTGAGACTACAAGGCAGACGATTGAGGCGATAACAAAAGCGGGCCTCAGGGATCAGGTCAAGATCATAATCGGAGGGGGACGCATCGATGCGCACGCCACCGATTACATCAAGCCGGATGCCTCAACGGATAACGCGGCACACGGGGTTAGAATGTGCATCGGCCTGATGAAGGGGGAAGCAGTTTGAGCGTTGACTACGAGGAAGTCTACAGGGAGAGGAAGGAAAGGCTCTCAAGGGCCTACGCCTTGAAGGAGCCTGACAGGGTACCGCTGAGCAGCAGTTACAGTTACTTCGCCGCCAAGTATGGATGTATCACCATCCAGGAAGCCCTCACTGATTACAACAAGCTGAGGGGAGCGGTGGTCAAGACCTCCGTTGATTTTGGCTACGACACCGCGGGAGGTGGTGGGGGAATCTACTCGCTCCCACTGGTACTGGCTATGATGCGGGACTATGACGGGATCGTGCCCGGGATGATCAATATACCACTCCAGAAGGCGTTGGGGATGAAGTACGGGAGGTTCCCTGGACTGGAGATGCAGAAGGACACACCGCCACAGTTCATCGGGGAGGAGTACATGAAGGTCGAGGAGTACGACGAGCTGATTGACGACCCACACGGGTTCATAGTCAACAAGATCATACCCCGGTCCTTCACCGAGCTGGAAGACCTCAACTCTCCAAGAGCCATGTCGGCACTCATCAAGTACGGCGAGGAGAGCGAAAGGTACAGGGCAGGCATGAAGAAGATGGGAGAGGAACTGAGGGGCTACGGGTTCCCCAGCTTCGCGGGTGGATTCTCGTACGCCCCCATGGACCTCATCGGGGACTACATGCGGGACATAAAGAACGTGCTATTCGACACGTTCAGGGTGCCTGACAAGGTGAAACAGGCAGCCGATGCATTGAAGGAGGTAATACTTGAGCTGGCTAGGATCAACGCGAAACTCGCCCCAAAGGGAGCGCATGCCTTCATACCACTCCACCTGAACGAATACTTCTCACCGAAACAATACCACGAGTTCTACTGGCCAACACTGAAAGAGATAATCGAGGAGTTAATCAAGCTGGGTTTTGTGCCTTCGATTTTCTACGAGGGCTACCACGACGCCCACCTTGAGTCAATCCTTGAGCTGCCAAAGGGCAAGACGATCGCCAAATTTGAGAAGACTGACTTGAAAAAGGCCAAGGAGATTATCGGGGACCACGCCTGTATAGTCGGGGGGCCACCTGCGTCGCTGTTCCTGAGCGGGACACCAGCCAAGATCGACGAGTACGTCAAGAACCTCATGGAAGATGTCAAGGAAGGAGGCGGGTTCGTGCTGGCACCAGGAGTAAACATCCCGGAGGAAGCCGATCCGGTTAATGTGAAAGCTCTGATGGATGCCGTGGAGAAACACGGCGTCTACTGATTTTCTACACCGAATATTTCAACCAATTTTGGGTCGAAAGCGGCCCTTCTACCTATACAGTTCTCCCTTGAACACAGCTCGCAGCTCTCAAAACCTGCCTCTGACGGGAAGAAAAGGCCCGAGATGGTCTTAATTGGGACCATCAGGCACGTCTTGGTCAAATGTACGCCTATCCTATCCACGTTATCTCCGAAATGGCTGAACAACTCACGCTGCTGAGTGATAGGCCACTCGTCCAGCCTTCCTGGGCCCACGCTTGAAAGACTCTTGATCCCGTATTTCTCGGTGAGGTGAGCTTTGAGGTACTGGTAAGCCTTTGATACCACCGCGGTCTTAACCTGATTCAGCAGCATTGCGCTCTGCCCCTTTGAAAGCTCCACGTCATCAAGCTCGGACCCTGCTGTCACGATATAGGGGAACACCCTCCCCACCTTCTCAAGGTTCATTCTTACGACCCTGCTGGTGAACACGGTGTCGCCTATCGTCACATTATCCCCCTCAATCTTGTCAACAAAGGAGACGGAGTATATTGCCTTCGGGTTCATCACAGGGGAGATGGTCTCTATCAGCGAGCCCAGTTTATTCCTGATGTAATCAACATTCCTTCGAATCCGCAGACCCTTGACAAGTTCATCGGCATCCAGCTTGACAGGAATATTCTCAATAACCTTCACATGAACCCCACTTGACATTAGCTAGACATCAGCGCGGACTCTTAAGAAGTAAACCGCTACCCTGAACACAGAAAGCCGCCCTCCTCGTGAGACAGGAGCAGGAATCAGCGTAGAAATTACTTCTATATACAATACGCGGTTTGATCAGTAGTTTTTTATGCTATTCGCGTTATTTTTCCCCAACTAGGTGCATACCATGGTTCAATATCTAGATCTGGAATACTGGGGAAAAGTCAAAGAGATCGCGAACGCCGACGAGGAGTTCAGGATCAAGACAAAGATGTTCAACGCTTCATTCACATATGGAGCAACAGACAACGACGCAATCCCACAAATCTACATGAAATTCGATGACGGAGAGGTCGTTGAGGTAAGGGCACTTGCAGAAGGCGAGAAGACAGACTACACTCTAGCAGGTCCATACGAGATCTGGACAAAGCTGAACAAGGGCGAGCTGGACGCACAGAGCGCACTCATGACGAGGCAGCTCCCGTTCAAGGGAAACATGAGCAGCATCATCAGGTACAGCAAGGCTTTCCTGAGGCTCTTCGAGCTGATGCAGACCATCCCAGTTGAGTACTAGACTCAACTTTTTCATTTCAACAAAATAACCACCACTTGGCGGTTTTTTATTCATCTGTAGTCTGGTTTATATGCATCTTTGTTCAATTGATTGAAGAATAGCCATGATTGATGAGACCTCGAAGAAAGTGTTGGCAGAGTACTTAAAGGACAGCAGGCAGAGCTTCAGGGAGGTTGGCCGCAAGATTGGTATAAGCAGTGGGACAGTGGCCAGTCGCATCAAGGAGATGGAGGAAGCGGGCATCATTAAAAAGTACTCCACCATGCTCAACTATGAAAAGTTGGGGTTCGAACTAACTGCGGTGACGGAGGTCACTATATCGGAGGGCATGATGATCGAGGTCGGCAACGAGATAGCCAAGATAACCCACGCAGTCGGTGTCTACAACGTCACGGGCGACTCTGACATACTCATCATCGCAAAGTTCAGGTCAAGGGCAGAGCTCAGCAACTTTACTAAATCAGTGCTGAAAATGACCTACGTGGTCAGGACAAAGACACACGTTGTACTGAACACCCTCAAGGAAGACTACGGAATAGTACCCTAACTATTCCAGCGGGAACTCGTCTTCTTCGAACTCGGCTAGAATTGATTTATCCTGAACGGTGATGTTGCCGTACACGATCCCAATTACGCCGGCGTAGAGCAGCTTCTTCTTCAATGCCTTGAACTCCTCGGGTTTGATAGCCTCATCAGCGACAAGCCTATCCCGTATGGAGTCCTGCCCCATCTGGGCATGGCCAGAGCTACAAAGGACCCTCAGGAAAGCTTTCTCCACATCGTTGAACTCCAACTGGACACCTCGACGGACGCAGTGTTCATGGAAATGGAAGTATATGGATTTACCCATAAACTCTAAAAACTCAGGCCCGCGGATCAACCATGGATATCCTGGCGGAAGTCATTGACAAGTTCGGGGTCCTGAGCCACGTCGTCGTAGCGACAGTGGAAAGCACCAGTCCCCGGGTCAGGCCCATGACCCTCGTCCGGCACGGGGCATCGTTCTATTTCGCTACCGGCTCAGAAGCAGAGAAGGTGAAGCAGCTGGATTCCAACCCAATGGTGGAAATCATACTCCAGTGGAAGGAGGAGCGCGACAATGGGTACATCAGGCTCGATGGGGAAGCAATCAGGGAGACGGACGCAGAAACAATCGCGATACTGTACCATCGCTTTGATTACTTTAGCAAGCTATGGAAGGGACCCGACGACCCAACTCTCGTGGTATACAGGGTCAAGGCCAGGAGCTACGATTACATGAAGCCCGGCGAGTGGGGCAGCGTCAAGATAGAGGCAAAATAGTCAAAAATAGTTTGGGTTATATCCCGTGGCAAGAACTCCCATCTTTCTCCTTATGTCAGGTTTTACTTGATACAAAAAAAGGGGTTTAAACCCCGATGCACGGAGCCAGGTAGTAGACCAGCCTACCCGTGGGGATCTCAAAGTCCATCTTGATAGGCATGTCCGTGCTCAGCTCGATGGTCACCACCTCGCTGTTGGCCCCCGCCGCGTTGGCGATGTCCTGCAAGTAGCTCAGCGTGAAAGTGGCGTTGCTGTCCTCGTCCACCTTCAGCTCCAGCACGTCGTCGCTATCCTTCAGCCACTCGCTGAAGCTGCTCCCCATATCACCCTCGGCGTTGATCTTCAACAGCCCGTCCTCCATCTCCACCTTGACGTGCTCGGAGACCAGATTTGCGTCCCTGATTGCCATCCTCAGCGCGTCGCTGGTGATTCGAACCTTGCCCTTGAAGAAAATCTTGGGCTGCGGGACCTCCTCGTCCAGGGGCTCCAGGATGGGCATCTCGAACCGCCTGCTGTGCCCTCCCCTCTTGCAATGGATGACAAGCCGCGCCTTTTCCTCGTTAAGAACGATGCGCACCTGCTCGTCCCTGTCGACCCTGTCTAGGAAACGCAAGAACTCTTTGATATTGATACTGAGCTTTGGCTCTCCCTCGCATTTATACGAGTCGAAGAACTCGCTGGGCAGCTCGAAGTCCACCATAGCGACGTGGCTGGGATCCATGGCCAGCAACTTCATCTGGGCCTCGTTCATAACGAAGGTACCCTCCTCAACTATGACGCTGAGGGCCTTCACGAGGCTCCTGAACGGATCTATCCTTGAAACTTCAACCTCAAACAATGTATTTTCCTCAATCGGATGCTGCTCTTTAAAGGGTTTGACTAGTTAAAAAACACTCGTCTAGCTATAATCGCGCCAAGTATGACCGCACTTTGTACACCTGTAGAACTGTGTCATGCTCTCGTCGATGCTCCTGGTCTGGACCATCCACCACTCGGCCTCCATGTTGTCACATTTCTCGCATTTTATTTTGGTCTTGGGCATCGTGCTGATCTTTTTCTCCTTCTTGCCCACAACCACGATCTTCTCGACGTTTTTATTGCTATCACGGGAAACCTTTAAGGTATCTTCCAGGGGCTCTTCCCATTCACACTTCGTGCATACGTAACATTTCTTTATAGGGTCTGGCTGACAAAACGAATCGCACTCTGGACAAAATTTCACCATTTTACCGAACGCCCGTTCCTAAACCCGATTGAATGGAATTTAAACATTATGCACAAAATCTAGGTTCTCTGAGATCAGGTGCGCCACCTGGAGCAAGTCTCTCCCGTCATCCATTACCAACTCTAGTATTCTTCCGACGGTCGCGTCAGTGAGCCCATAGGGCTCGACGATTCGACCCCTCCGCCTCGTCATGAAACGTGGATCGAAAACGTCCCCTTGGTGCAGGTAGATAACGGGCAATCTATGCTCCTCGTGGATCTGCTGAACATCCAGACATGAAGAACTGGGGAGGGCTTCCTTGTCTAGGTTAACGACTTTGACCTGACCGTATTGTTTTGATTCCCTGACAAGCCGGGAGAGGTCATCAGTTAAATTGTTGGAGGAGAAAACGCTGCTCATCACAACGTCCAGGGTTTCCCGCCGCGAAAAACGACGCAGACCGCGAGGAAAAGATGATCAAGCTCACGAACATGAATACCAAGGACCCGTATGTTTGGTTTGACGAAATAAATGTTAAGTCTTTTTAGGGAGTTATCCCTGAAAGGTCTTACTCTTTAAGCTCTGATAGGCTTTTCTCAAAACCTTCGAGGAACTCGTCGAGCTTTCCGTCCGCGTTCTTGGCCGCTTTCTTCAAAGTATCGAGCATCTTGTTTCCCCTCTTGAGGGTGATGAAAAGCTTGCTCCTGTCCATAAGGGGGTGAGGCTTGCTGTATCCCGCCAGCTCCACCTTGGCATCAGCTATGAGGCTGCTCTGAAGCAGGTTCAATAGTGTGTGGCTCTCGCCGCCGAACTCCAGCTCGATGTGGCCCTTCTCTTGCTTTGTAATGTTTATCTTCATACCAGTTTCTCCTTTCCGTAGGTGTTAGCCGTCTTCCGCCTCTCCATGCGACCGCAACTGGGGCAGATAAGCTTCCCCTCCTTCTTCTCCAGGAGGCCGCCGCACCTGCTGCAGAACCCGTAGATCACGCCATACTCAGAGCCCTTTAGAGAGGTCTGGTTCAGCCTGTTCTTGGTGTTTATGAGCTTGCCTTTGATGATGTCGCCGCTCCTCACGGCCATATCAATGTTCTTCAAATAGTCCCTGCTAAGGTCGCTGATGTGGATCACGCCGCTTGAGGTGGGGTGAATGTGTGTCCCGTCAATGACGAAGATGTCTATCCTCGCATCCCTGCGGGCCACTGAGCCAATGGACGCGATGACATCCATGCCCTCGTGTGGCACGATAATCATTGGCGTTGTTTTCTTTACAACGAGCTCACGTCGAGCCTTGTCAATAGTGGTCGTACCGATGGTATTCGACCTGACGTCGCCGTCTTCCTGGTACGTACCTGGACCGTCACTGTATTCCTCTATGACGGCTAATTTCTCACCTGGAAAAGTACCTTGATTCTCCGTTTTCTTTGCTTTTGGCATTTTCTTATTTTCCTTTATGATAGCGTCCCCGGTTTTGCCCCCCGCGGACTCATTGTTTTTTGAGTGTGAATTGACCCTTCTGGGTCTTGGTCTAATCTGAACCCGTTTGTATTAAACTAAACGGTTGACTCCATGTAGGAATCCCCCCACATGTCCTCCCATTTCCGCGTCCCGAGGACGACCTCAAGCTCGTTCACGGTGAGCATGGGCCTGTCGATGCCGCTTATGCCGTCTATGGCTATTCTGGGGCAGGCGGTGTTCACCAGCACCTCGGACTCGGTGTAGTTATTGACGTGCTCGGGTCTTATCTCGTCCATGTAGAGGATAACGGGAATCTTCCCAGCCTCGGTGAGCTTGACTGCCAGTTCCTCTGCCTTCCCTAGCCTGCTCTGCCCAGGCTTGCTGGAGACAATAATCCCGAAGACCGTTGCCTCCTTGGAAACGGAGATAGCCGCCATCCTCCTTTTCGCTATATCCATGAGATCAGACTCGATTATCATGGAGACGTCCCCGTTGTATGGGTTGGCAACGATCACGGGCTTGCCCGTGCTCATGACTATACCGGTTGGATGGAATTTTCCTCCCCCCACGTACAAATAAGCATCAACATCTCCCTTGACGGCAATAACGGTCCTGTAGCTACATCCGAGGATCTGTCCGTCCAGCGGCGTAACGCCTGTTCCCCCCCCGATCAGGCCATCAACTCCCTTCTCCGCCAGCTTCTCCTTGATCTCATCTACTTGGTGGACGTGCTGGACGGTTGTGGCGAGCCCGATCCTGTTGTATCCTTCAAGTTCGGGCAGGGTGGCTTCAACGAGCCGATCCACGTCGATGTCAATGCTGGCGTGGATGTACAGGACAGGGACATCAAGGTCCCCGACATACTGAGTGTGGCCGTAGTGGACGATGAGGTCAACGTTAAGCGCCCTAGCCTGAATGATGTCTATATCGCAGGCACCGTAGCACGAGTCCCCTGACAGGAAGACACTGGCTCTGGTGGCCTTGTTTATGGTAGATACCAGCTGGACCGCGAATGGCCTCATCCCATCAGGTAACTGGAGCAGAACCCGCGTTGCGTCCATCTCGGATATCTTGGATATCACCCTTTCAAGCTCTAGATCATACAATATGGTCACATCGTGATAATGAATAGTTGATTAAAATGGTTCCCGTTTAACCGGGATGATTAGAGTTCTTTGACGACGATACGGCACTTTGTCGGGAACTTTGCGCTTGCCCTCTTCAGTGCTTCCTTGGCGTCTGCAATGCCATCTTTGTCTACCTCAGCGATGATGACTGGCTGAAGCTTCGCAATCCTCGCGGCTACATATGTGGGCTTGCCCCATGCCCTCTTCATTCCCTCCTGGAAACGGTCGGCCTGTGCAACGTTTACCCTTTTATGTTCTCTGATTACCTGGTGTGGGTACGGAATTATCTTTAGCATAAAGTTCTCCCTGCCCTGGTTCTTCTCAAGAACCCTGTTAGCTGCGATACGGGCTGACTCTAGTGCGTTGTGGCGGATCTGAACGTACTTTATGTTGATCAGCTCTACCCTGTGTGTGAACTCTCTGCTAGTGTTGCCCATGGTGAACTTTACAATCTTTGACCCAGGAATGCCGCCCATGTACTTTTTTCGTGTGTAGGCGTGATTCTTCTTGTACTTGTAGTCAGCAGCCTTCATTGTTATTCCATCTCCTTACCCGAAAGGATTCTTAAAAAGATACTGTATGATAGACCGAGAAACGGTCATTAACGTGTGCTTGGCAGCCATTACAAGGGTCGGGTGAAGATGTAGTACTTCTGATCCTCACTGAGCTCCTTGATTACCCTGCGGGATATCAACTTCACCGGGTCTGGTAGATTAGCCCTCTCCTTTAAGTCGGCGAAGCTCTCGAAAGGGAAACGCTCTCTCAGATCGAGGATCTGGAACATTAACCGCTTGCCGATGCCCGGTATGAGTTCAAGGCTGTGCATCCTCGGGGTTAGGCTCTGGCTATCGTTTATGAAACCGATGAAACGCCCTTCGTTGTTCTGGACCACCAGCTCGACAGCTGCCTGCAACTCGTCCTTGCCTGCGGAGTACAATTCCTCGTAGCGTATCCTACCGAGGATGTGGCCTACCTTTGCCCTGTCTCCCTTGCCGACGAATATCCTGTCCCTGATGTTGTACTCAACGTCCGGGAGGGGGGATGCTTCAAGCAATGTGAAATACTCCTCGCCCAACACCTGGACGACGCCTGATGAACTGTGGCTTGTACGGGGAGCCCCGGGTCTGCCGTGTGGAAGAAACTCCAGGACGTAAGCGTATTCTTCGTACTTTTTAGGCTCTCTGTACAATCTGTTCACCTTGAAAGATATCTAGGGTAGTTATTCTTCTACCCGGTATTTGTCAATTATCCCTAAAATCTTGTTCATCGTGTCTTCAGCGATGATGCGCTGTCGTCCGAGGAACGTTCGGATTTCCGGCGCACTCGCCGGCATCGCATTGACTATCTGGACCGCCAGGCCCCTGTCGATGTCAGCCTCCTTCATAAGCTCCTCGACGATTTCCTTGGCGGACTCGCTGTCTAGCTTTGCGAATCGGATCGTGTACTCCAGTACCCTGCGCTGAAGGGGGTCAAGTTCTTCGGCCTTATCCATTAGTAGTTTGCGGGCCTCGGCTACTGTGATCTCCTTCTTCTCAGCAACTGACATGTCTACGCATCCTGGTGCTTTCTGATATGTTCAGCTGTCGTGATGATGGTCTTGACTGTCTTGCGCTGAGGGATCTCCATGATGTATGCCTTACCCCGCTTGCCGACGATATTAGCGACCTTGCCCTGGAACCTCTTGTGAGGCATCGCTTTATGGACTCCTGAATCGATATTGATGACGACCTTCTCGCCGGTCTCGTACTTCGTCAGCAGTCTGCTTAGCGGAATCCTTCCCTTTTCCCTTACCTTTTTTCGTAAGGCACTGCGGCTTTTTCTTCGTGTCCCGTGACTTTTTGCCATTTTTATTTTTCTCCTTTACATCTTGAAAGGCATCTGACGCCGCATCCTTCGGCTACCCTTCATCTGCTTCAGCATTTTCCTCATATTATTATACTGTTTTATAAGTTCTCTTACTTCTCGCTCGTCTGTGCCGCTTCCGCGGGCAACGCGCTGTATCCTGCTCCGGTTAAGCGTCTTCGGTTCATCCTTTTCCTTCTGAGTCATGCTCTGGATGATTACCTTAAACTTTTCCAGCTTGCCCTCTGCGCCTTCCATCTCGTCTTTGGGCAGCTGGTAGCTCATACCGGGAATCATGCCCAGAACTTTCTGAAGGGGGCCCATGTTCTGCATCGCCTCGAACTGGTTGTACATGTCTTGGATGCTGAACTTGCCGCTCATCATGGCCATGACATCTTTTTCGGTTGTAGGGCTCTCGGCCTCTTTGACCTTGGCTATCAAACCCTCGATGTCCCCCATGCCGAGAAGCCGGCCGATAAACCTGCTTGGCACGAACGCCTCTAGGTCATCTACCTTTTCCCCGGTCCCAATGAACTTGATTGGGGCTCCCGTAGCGGCTACCCCGCTGAGCGCTCCTCCACCCCTGGCGGTTCCGTCCAGTTTGCTGACTATAATGCTGCCGATCTCGGTGGCGTCTTTGAACGCCGATGCCTGTGCAGTTGCCTGTTGGCCGATGGTCCCGTCGAGTACCAGTATTACTTCGTGAGGGTTGACGACTGCCTCGATCTGCTGCATCTCCTTGATGAGGGCGGTCTCCTCCTTGTGGCGGCCGCTGGTGTCTAGGATAACGATCTCGGTGTCCTTGAAATGCTCAACTCCGCGCTTGCTCAGGGCCACGGGGTCTTTCGTGTCGGGTTCACCGTAGAACGGGACGTTGATGGATTCTGCCAGCTGCTTAAGCTGGCTGTAGGCCCCTGGCCTGAACGTGTCGGCGCAGATTACTCCTACCTTTAAGCCCCGCTTCTGGAAGTACCGCGCCAGCTTTGAGCTGTGGGTGGTCTTTCCGCTTCCCTGGATGCCTATAAGCATGAGGACGTTCTGTTTACCGGGTACGATCTTTAGTTCCTGAGGGTTCTCGCCGACAAAGTTGGTGAGCTCGTCGTTGATTACCTTGATTATGTGCTCCCTGCGGCTGATGCCGGGGGGAAGTTTCAAGTCCAGGGCGTTTTTCTGTATGTTCTGGCTTAGCTCCATTACAAGCGCGACGTTGACGTCTGCCTGCAGCAGTGCCCTCTGGAAGTCCTTTACAAGTTCCTTAACAGTGGCCTCGTCTACCACTGGGGCTTTGATGATCTTTTGTATGGCGTTGTACAGGTTGCTTCCGAGTTTGTCTAGTACCATCTTACTCACTGGTTTGGTGAGTTTAATCCTAGGCTATGCTTAATAAACGTCAGGCTGTGTCTGACGGGACTTGCATCAAGTAACCTGACATGATGAGTTTTTTCTCCCGTCAAAGATGACTTGTGTATGGTTACCGCGTATATTGCGAAAAAAAATTTATCAGCCCCGATATATCTAATCGGTTGACCCTTAATGAAGGCGAGCGAGAGACACATGCGATCTTATGCACCCGAAGGGCTGATGGTCCTCCGGGGCCCCGGCGAGGAATATGACAAGGGCTCCCATTGGGTGGTGGGGGATGGGCATGGGTACGCCGAGGGCCTCCTCATGAAGGACAGAGACGCGATACACCCCAACACGTTCTACGTCGAGAACATTATAGTCAAGGAGCTGAAACGAGGCAACGGCCATGGGAGGGCTCTCTACGCCATGGTTGAGGAGTTTGCACGAAACGTGGGCGCGGAATGGATTCAGATTGACTCCGAGCCGGAAGCCGTTGGGTTCTGGAGAAAAATGGATTATACTGAGCTTGACAGGGTCTTCTACAAGAATAAGACTGCCATGGTGAAGAAGTTATAGGCCAAGGGTTTCCTTGATCTTCCTGGCCGTCTCCTCGGGTAACGCGGTCAACGGCTTTCGTGGATGCCCTGCTGGTAGCCCCATCTGGTTGATAGCTGCCTTGATGGCGGGTATCTGGGGATAGTCCCTGACAACTACCTTGTTGACGAAGCTGGCCTGTAGCTGGTTGGCCCCGGCTGTCTTTACGTCGGATTTGAGGTAGGCATCGTATATGTTGACGCACGTCCTGGGCGCGACGTTCCCGATTGCAACGATTGCGCCTTTCCCGCCCAGCATCAGAGTGGGTAGGATCATATCACCCGCGCCGCTCAAAGCGTTGATCTTGTCGCCGCAGAGGCTGATGATATCTGCCATGTTACCGGGGTTATTGCTGCTATCCTTGATAGCGATTAGGTTACTGCACTCATCTGCAACCTTTGCAACAACTTTGGGGGCAACGCTGTAGCCGGTGAACTTGGGGACGTTGTACAGGATTACAGGGATGTCAACAGCGTCCATGAGTTCGATGAAGTACTGGGCGATCTCGTCGCCAGTTGGTTTGAAGAAGAACGGGGTCGTGATCAGGGCGGCCTGAGCCCCAGCTGCCAACGCGTCCCTCGACAGTTCGATGGACTGCTGTGTGCTGGTGGCCCCGGTCCCGGCGAACACGCTGATCCTGCCGTCTGCCTTCTCTATCAGGTATTCAATAACCTTTACCCGTTCATCCCTGCTCAGGTAGGGCGCTTCCCCGGTACTGGCGTTTGCTATCACTCCAGATATCCCACCGTCTATCCAGAACTCTAGGAGCTCACCGAGCTTGTCGTACATTATCTCGCCCTTGGCGTTGAAAGGCGTAACATTTGGTACATATATTCCCGTCGGCTTCAATGTAATCACATCAAGGGAAGCCCTCTACGATAAAACAACTACGCCCCACAGTTTTTATAGGATGTATCTTCACCCCTGATACATGGCGAAGAGACCCAGCTACCCTCGGGGGGTCCCTATCTCGATTAATTACCCCTTGATGCCCGTAACAGAGCTCTGGAGGAACAGCGCACGCAAGTTCCCAGACAGGGACGCCGTAATCTACCTGAACTCCAGACAATCGTACGGCAAGCTCTGGGACCAGATGGAATCCTTCGCCGCTAACCTCATGGGGATGGGAGTCAGGAAAGGAGACAGGGTGGCACTTATCCTGCCCAACTGCCCCCAGTTCCTGATAGCATATAACGCGATACACCTTTGCGGGGCAACCGTGGTCGCAATCAACCCGTTGATGTCAAACCCGGAGATAGAGAGGGAGGTACTTGTCACGGGGTCCAAGATACTCATCATACTCGACAGGCTTCTTGAGAAGTTACCAGAGGAGCACCCGGCGCTGATAGTGGCCGAGGCGGCCTACTACGCACCCATCCACCTGCGCGTCCTGAGCGGCATCAAATACAGGATCAAGTATCCAAAGGATGCTTACAGGTTTGAGGACTTCCTCACAGGATCAAAAGTTGATGACTACCCTGCGATAGACCCTCAGGAGGACGTGGCGGTAATCATGTTCACGTCAGGCACAACAGGCGAGCCAAAAGGGGTACAGTTGACCCACTACAGTCAGATAGTTAACGCTCTGCAATCATATCACTGGTTGAGGGGATGGGGCTACAGTGCGAAGCCACAGTCAGCCGGCTGGCCTATCATACTGTGCGCCATGCCTTTCTTCCACAGCTACGGCCTGGTGGTCATGAACGAGGCCGTGAGCTTTGGGTGTACCATGATGCTCCTGCCCAACCCGACGGCAGAAACGATAATCAAGGCAACCCACACCCACAATGTAACACACTTCCCGCTGATACCACGGCTGATCAGGCAGGTAATGGACTACCCGAGCCTTGACAAGTACGATCTCACCAGCCTAACAACCTGCTCATCAGGAGGAGCCTCGATCCCTATTGATGTCATGAAGGCTTTCGAGGAGCTATCTGGGGCGAGGATGTACCAGGGCTATGGGCTCACAGAAGCGGGGCCTATTATATCAGCCACCCCAGTTGAAGGAGACCCGAATTACGAGAGCACCGGGCTACCATACCCGGACACCGAAGTCAAGATAATGGACCTCCAGCTCGGCGAGATCGAGATGCAGCCCAACAAGGATGGGGAGATTATCGTTAGAGGACCACAGCTGATGAAGGCATACCTTAACGACGAGGAATCGACAAAAAAAGTACTCCGGGAAGGTTGGCTCTACACAGGGGACATCGGCAGGATAGATGAAAAAGGCTATCTCTACATCGTTGGGAGAAAAAACGATAGAATAGTCGCCAACGGCAGGACTGTGTGGCCTACAAAGGTCGAGGAGACCCTCACATCTCACCCATATATTGAGTACGCAATAGCTTTTGGGGTCCCAGACCCGTTAAGATGCGCTACAGACATCCGGGCAATGGTTGTCCCCCGAAAAGGCGAGACGGGTTCAGAGAAATTTGAGAAAGAACTTCTAAGTCTTTGTGCAGATCAACTTGAGGCGTACATGGTGCCCACAAAGATAACGTTCAGAGAGTCCGTGCCGTTGACCATAATGGGAAAGGTGGACCGAAAGAAGATAATCGAGGAGATAGACGCACGCATCAACGAGATCATGCAGGGCGAAGATATTCCAGAGGAATATCGTTAATCAATCAGCAAACTGGACCATAGCCCTCCTTGGGTCATCCATCATGAGCTTGACAACGAATTTACCCAAGTTTTCAAGCTGGGCTACTTTTTTGTCACGGATTGACCCGTAGCTGATGAGGTTGAGTTCTCTTAGTATACGCGCGTTCAGTTTCAGCGTCGATAAGGGAATTCCGTATTCTTTTGATAGTTGCCTCAGTAGGCTTGTCAGACTTTGTTCCTGATCTGCGACTGAGTTCAGGACAAGTAGTTGGTTATCATTAAGGGTACGAAGAATTAGTTTGCGGAGATCGCCGACTCCGCTGGTAGATATTGGAGTTGATGCACTTCCTTCACCTTTCAGTTACTAACGTGCAATGTTTTAAGGGCTTTGGGCAGAAGCACCTGCCCATTCAACGACAGGAAAATGTTATTCAGAGCCAAAGCAAACTCAAACAGGAACCATTTTGTCCGAGTCATATTACGAGCGGAGGGAAGCAGACATTAAGACTACAAGACGTGCCTGTTTGACTGGAACTGCGAAAACTGCTCCAAGAATCTTTGCATAAGACTCGTTGTGGTCGCTGAGCTTCCAAGTCTGTACAGGTCTTTCATGATACTGGGGTTCGCCAACAACAAGGATTACAGGGACCACATAGCGGTGGTTAAGGGCGACGAGTGCGGGAAGGAGGACGTATTGATAAGGATACACAGTAACTGCCTGACAGGGGATGCACTCTACTCTTTGCGGTGAGACTGTGGCCCCCAACTCCACACGGCCCTCACATTGATTGAAGCTGAGGAATACGCGATTCTACTCTACATACAGCAGGAGGGTAGGGGTATTGGGCTTGTCAACAAGATCAAGGCATACCTGCTCCAGGACGCTGGGTTTGACACCTACGACGCGAATCTCCACCTGAGTTTTGAACCAGATGAGAGGGACTACGAGGTCTCGGCAGCCATGATCGGGAAACTGGGGATGATAAGCATCAGGCTACTGGCCAATAACCCGGACAAGGTCAAGCCGGTGCGATACTATGGTATTGCCGTCAGCCCCACTGTCCCACTTGAGCTACCAGTCCAGGAGTTCGACGAGGATTATATGAGGACCAAGAAAGAGAGGTTCGGCCACTAGCTCAAGCTTGAACCGGTTAATTAATTAGCGCGCGCAACAGCTCCTGCAGAGTCCCCTTGATATGTTAAAGATGAGGTACGCACGGGGAGAGATCACTCAAGAGGAATACCCGCAGAAGAGGCAGACTCTCGGCATCTTAAACATCACAAGTTGTAGCTAATTTTTTATTCTAACCCTGAACTGGATATGAGTTAGTGATCAGGATGGGAAAACAAAACAGGACGGCAATCCTCACAGGGACCGCGATAATGGCAGCTCTGGTAATCGTTTTTGATTACTCCCTGAAGTACTCTGGGCTGAAAATACCGTTCCCATGGTACCCCAACCTCAAATTCGATTTCACTGGAATCCCGATAATAATGAGCCTCTTCATGTACGGGTTCCCATCTGCGGTCACAACGAGCATCGTCGCAGGATTAGGCATCTTCATGCGAAGCGGTAATTGGATATCAGCCTCCATGAAAGTTTTCGCCGAGTTATCCACGGTCCTCGGGTTACACTTGGGGGAATCAGTTCTCAAGGCACGTTTTGGTACCAATTACAGAGCTTGGGCGCTGGGCATCACCTCAAGGGTACTCATCATGACTGTTGTAAACCTCTACGTACTACCAAACTTTTGGGGAGTACCGTGGGCTACCACAGTTGGGCTCCTCCCGCTGATCGGCATATTCAACTTCATCCAGGGACTCGTGACCATCGGCCTGGGGCACTTTCTGTTCAATGCAGTCAAGGCAAGGCTACCCAACTGGTCCGACGAGTAGCTCCGTGGATGGTTTTAAAAAGTTTCTAGGCGGTACAATTTACTGATCAAGTTGAAAGATACCGCCTATCAATGGATTGATGAGAACGAGAAGAAGATAATCGGGTGGAGTGACAAGGTCTGGGACTTTGCCGAGCTCGGTTTACTTGAGTTCAAGACAGCAGAATACCTTTCAAACATCTCAGAGAAATCCGGGTTCAAGGTGGACCGGGGAGTTGCTGAGATGCCCTCCGCGTTCATGGGCTCATGGACAAACGGTGAGGGAGGACCAACTATCGGCATCCTAGGAGAGCTAGACGCCCTCGCAGGGATCAGCCAGAAGGCAGTGCCGTACAAGGACCCAGTCAAGGAAGGAGCACCTGGACACGGCTGTGGACATAACATCTACGGTGCAGGGGCAGTAGCCGCTGGAATTGCTCTCAAGGTCGCCATGGAAGAGCACAATATTCCGGGAACCATCAAGGTCTATGGCTGCCCAGCTGAGGAGACGCTTGTCGGCAAGGTCTGGATGGTCAGGGACGGACTATTCGACGGAGTGGATGCTGTGCTGGCACACCACCCCAGCAGCTCGAACACTGCAGGGACTGGTTCAAGCAACGCCATGAACAGCTTCAAGGTTCACTTCTATGGACGGACAGCGCACTCAGCGGGTGACCCCGAGAACGGCATCAGCGCACTCGATGCAGTCGAGCTCATGAGCAACGGTGTCAACTTCATGCGTGAGCACGTCACAGAGAAGACACGTGTCCACTACATACACGAGGAGGCAGGGGGACAGCCAAACGTCGTACCAGCATATGCTAGAACATGGTACTACAATAGGGCACCCGAGAGGGCGCAGGTCAATGAGACCTATGACTGGATCATGGACATCGTCAAGGGGGCAAACCTCATGGCGAGGACCACCAGCAAGGTGGAGTTCCTCACGGGCTGCTATGACAAGATGCCGAACGGTGTTCTGGCGAGGCTAGTCGTCGAGAAGATGAGGGACATCGGGGCACCAAAGTTCAGCGACGAGGACTACGCATTCGCAAAGAAGATGTCCGAGAACTGGGACGTCGAGAAGAAGATGAACAGCCTCCAGAAATCCGGCAGGCCAGACTGGCAGAAGTTAAGGGACGTTGACTTTGACGACATCGTCAGGGACGACTACCGTGCAGGAATGGTTGGAGCCGGCAGCACTGACGTCAGCGATGTAAGCTGGGTAACCCCAACCATCGAGTTCAGCACCACATGTATGTCACTTGGTACACCTGGACACAGTTGGCAGTTCACCGCACAGACCGGTCACAGCATCGGCCACAAGGGTCTCATGTTCAGCACAAAGGTCCACGCAGCAGCGGGACTGGAGCTTCTGACAAAGCCTGAGCTGATGAAGAAGGTCAAGGCAGAGTGGGTTGAAAGGTTGAATGGCAGGGTGTACGAGTCACCTATCCCCAAGGACCTGAAGCCCCCGCTGGACCAGCTGAAGGACGCCTAAAACCCTTCCTTTTTTCTTTTAATTTTTATAGCTCCTAGAGTAGTTATCACATAGATTGATCGAGCCATACATCCTCATCCTAATCGCCCTGTTGCTTTCAGGTGGCAACTATACCATGTGGTGGCTCCTCTTTGACGAGGACTTTGACTCTAGGCTCAGGACATACCAGAGCACCCAGAGGAACAGGATGATGAGGGAGGACCAGGAGTTCGTCATCAAGATGCAGGGCATCATCGAGCTTGACCCAGAGGCCATAGATGTCATAGGTTTCGGGGACAAATGGCAGGATAAGATTGACAGTGTAGACAAGCTCAGACATGAGTCCGAGACATTGAAGACACGGGTAGTCTGGGTCTACTACGTCAGCATTGTGGCCATCGTCCTGGCCTCGCTGGGCGTCACGATGCCAGCGGGTATCGAGATGACCAACACGGTCACGATATATTTCACAGCGCTGAGCTGGTGGACGTTAGTCGTGAACCTCATGATAATGTTGGGGCTGCTCACCCACTACCAGCTCATCGAGCTGAGGACGGTACCCAGGACAGAGGGAACACCCATTAGCAGCGATTCATTGACCCAGAGGGTCATCTCCGGTCTTAGGAACTTTGGCAAGGACTAGAGCCTGTCCTTGTGCTCGAACTGCTTCTCGTATAACGCGTGAACCCTCTGATGCGTATCGGCCTCACCCGCAGCCTTGTCCGTCCTGATGCGAGTAATCCTTGCGAAACGCAGGGCGTATCCTGACTTGTAGTGGGGGCTCTTCTGAATCTCGTTGAAAGCCACCTCCACAACAAGCTCTGGCCTGACATGGACGGTGTGCCCCGTCTCGCGCTCCTTGAGCGATTGCAGGTGCTTAGTAATCCACTCGAATTCGTCGTCTGTGAGTCCCTTGAACGTCTTCCCGATAACCAGGTACTCGTTCCCATCATGGACGCCCAGGTGGTAGTTGCTTAGCCAGCCACGTCTCCTCCCTGATCCCCAGTCAGCCGCCACCACCACCACATCCAGGCTCTCAGTGGTCTTGAGCTTGTACCACAGCTTGCCCCGCTTTCCAGGGATGTACCTACTGTCAAGACGCTTCGCCATCAAACCCTCGTGCCCCTCCTTTAGGGCTTGTTCCATGAACTCTTCGGCCTCGGACGGATTGTCGGTGACTATTCTCTTCACAAGGTATTCATGTGGAACTAGTCTTTCCAACTCGGACCACCGCTCCTCGTATGGCTCATCGATGAGAAGCCTGTCACTCAAGTAGAGCACATCGAACAGGTGTAGCCGGAGCGGGATGCGCTTGACCATTTCCTCGACGTCATTGACTCGTCCAAATCTACGCATCAGATCCTGGAACGGCAACGGTTTCCCCCGCTTGCCAATGGCAACGACCTCTCCCTCTAGAATGAAATCCCGTTTAATATCGAATAAACTGATAGTGGATATTACATCAGGTAGGCTCTCTGTGACCTCACTGAGCCTCCTGCTGAAGACTCGGACATCTCCCGATTTACCGTGAACCTGAATCCTCGCCCCATCGTACTTGTACTCGAACGCGGTTTTCCCGCCGTACTCCCGAATAACGGCATCCGCGGTCTCAGCGGTGTTAGCCTGCATGGGCTTCAGTGGGACGAAAAGGGTCGCCTCAAGGCTCATCAGGCCATCTTCTCCCCTGAGGACGGCCTCCTCCGCCACCTTACCTATATCTCCGGTCATCATAAGCGCCCTCCTGACCAAGGCACCAGGAACACTCACGGCCTCGGCCAGGGCCTCCATCATCATGCCCTCGTTGACGCCGATTCGCATCTCCCTGAAGATAATCCGGACCAAAATCTCAGACTCAACCGGCCCGGCATCCGAGAACAGCCGCTCAATCAGCCTGACCTTGTTCTTCCTGCTTCCAGGCCCCTCCGAGTCAGCGACCTCGATGAGGGTATCGTAGACATCGTTGACTGTCAGGTCACGTCTGAAAAGGGTGGTCTGTCCCTTCCTGTCAATTATCCTGCTGATGGTCCTCCAGCCAACGTCAAGGGTTCGATTATCGGTCTCGGGTAGGACGCTACCGATGATGAGTAGGATGGCAGGCTTGATCTCGGACTCGCCCAATGTGTGGAGGAACATGGAGATGAGTGCAGTCTTCTCCTTCCTCTTGGTGGTCGCCTCAAGACTCTTACACAGCGAAGCCAGCTCTTTGAAAAAGATCATCTGCTGTCTCCGAAGAACTCTTTCAATGACTTCTGGGCGGCACGGTTCTTCATCCTGTTGATGATGGTCTGTACGCGTTTGGTCGAGAAATTCCTCTCGCCCACAAGGAAGGCGTCCAGATCATCCTCCTGGAGGACCCCTGGTTCGACACTGTAATCATCGGTCACGTCAGGGTTGAGGTACAAGTCACGTATCCTGTCAACGGTATCAGGTAGCTTCTCCCGGATATCCTGGGGCATGTCCTCGATCCTTCCATGCTTACGTACAAGTTTCAGCGCCGTCTTGGGGCCTACTCCCTTTACCCCGTCGTTAAAATCGGTCCCCACAAGGATGCCAAGGTCGATGAGCTGCTCTCTATTAATCTCCAAGTGACCCAGAAACTTATCCAGCTCTATCAGCTCGGGATAGACCTTCTTGGCCCTGCCCTTGCTTGGAAGCCACTCACGCCCGCTGATTGAGAGAAAACGGACCACCCTCGGGGCACCGAACAGCAGTGAGTCATAGTCCTTGCTGTTGGACGCCCAGACGTGGCCCTGTACCGCCATGTATGCCGCCTGGGCCTCGCCCTCACTGGGGGCTTGGACCCAGGGGATGCCAAGGAGGTCAAGTAGATGCTTCGCGTCGTCCACGAGAGCCCTGGTCAACCCGCCCGTCATCACAGCCTTCGAGAACGCTGCGGGAAGGTCCCCTCGCTCAACTGCATCACGGTACTCCCTCTCAGCCTTCCTCCTCACTTCTCGTCTCATATCCAACTCCTTCATCTTCAGGGAGGGTGGCTTGCCGTCGAAGACGAAGACCAGATGCATCCCGTAGTCTGAGATCAGCTTAGTGGTCCTAAATGCTAGCCCCACAAGATGGCTTGTGACATTCCCGTCTTTATCCCTCAGCGGAGTCCCCGTCCTGTCCCTGATCATCGCCAGGAACTCATGTAATACTATGTACCCGTCCACGGCGAAGCTCCTGCCCCGGAGGTTATCCAGCTTCAACTCTTTCCTGAGTATGATAGGCGTAAGGAGGACTCCCAATATTATCACTCAAGATAACGGGGTAGGGGTAAATGAATATTAGCAGGGCAGTAGGTCCCCTGCAGTCAGGTACAATACCGCGCGCGCTTATGCTGGGCTCTTCTTTCCCGCCATCTCTTCGACGTCGATGCGGATTATCCAGACGTGCTTGTTCTTTTCCATGATCTCAGGTGTGATCATGACACCCTTGCCCGGGCTGTACTTGTCGCTGATGAGCCGCAGCCCCCTGAGCCTCTCGTCCTGATCCTCAACGACCGTGGCCACGCCGTTGACAATGACACTGGTAAACTTCCAGCTGTAGTCGCACGGGGTTTCGCCCTTGATGATCTCTCCCTCGTCTACCTCGAAGCAGACCCTAGGGTTTGACTTGATAGCCCTGATCTTCTTACCGTCCCTGAAGCTGTGGAGGTAGATAGCGTCCTTGACGTAGCAAAAGTTCATTGGAACGACGTATGGGACGCCGTCCACTGCAGTTCCCAGCCTCCCCACCTCTGCCTGCCTTAGAATCTCTTCCTGGATTACCTTTTCGATGATCTCCTTTTCCTTCCTGCGCATGCTAGACATGGGAAATAGGGAGCCCTCTCCGGTTTTATGGGTTGCCTTACTCTATATGTGAGACCCCCTGAGTTTCTCGACCCTCAGCTTTTATTTTGCGCCGCTCTATCTCAATTGATTCTTATGGGTGAAGATGAGAAGACCTTCAAGGTCTCGATGAAAAGGGAGAAGGACTTTGTGTTCAGCGTGGATTTCGGCCTTGTTGGACTTGATTTCAAGATGGACGAGCCCGATCCGGTGGGCGGCGATGTGGGTCCAAATGCGTCAAAGGTACTGGCGGCAGCCATGGGCAACTGCCTCACGGCGAGCCTGTTGTTCTGCCTCAACAAGGCAAGGGCAGAGGTCGGTGGCATTGAGACCAATGTCGAGGGCAGGATGCGGAGGAACGAGAAGGGCAGGTGGAGGATCGCCGAGATCAACGTCGATATCAGCCCCGAGATGGACATGGAGTATTTCGGCAGCCAGTACGAGCGTTGCAGTAAATTATTCGAGGATTTCTGCATCGTGTCAAAGAGCATCGAGGAAGGAATCCCGGTAAACGTCCAGGTAAAACCCCGGTAACTAGTTTTCTACCCAGGAGTGCCCACATTTTACGCACTTGAACTTCTCGACGCTGCGGTCCGTGTTGACGCCCGCGTGCTCACCCAGTGACACGTTGACGCTCCTGTATGCTTCTCTATTCCCGCAATCCGGACAGGTGCGCTCCACTACAATGGCGCTATCAACGCCACTCATGACGTACACCGGCTCGGCCTTGTGCTCAGGGGCAGTCTTGACCTCGATGACCTCCTCTAGCCTGACCAATCCGCAACGTGGGCACTCGTATCCACTGAGACTCTGCTTCATGAAGGATCCACAGCGGTCACAGAACTCTACCATCTAACCCACACACCGAGAACGTGTACTGTATTGGCATGGTACAATATAGAATTTGTTGAACCCAAAACTACGTAAACTGCATATTTCTTCCTGCAGCGCCCTCAATGGTCATACTTTGACGTTTTTCCTCTCCCTGTGTGGGTACAAACGGGAAAGGCTGTGTACTCACGTTCAGACGAAGGATGGCTGCACTTCACTCATGCGCAACAAATCATCTTCCTGCTCGTTATCGTATGTTTTCCCGGTCTCCGGGTTGTGCCACCCCTCACCCTTGTAGATGTAATCAATTCCCCCCGAGGGTTCGTATCTGATTGTGTACCCTCGTTTTGGGTCTCCGAGCTCAATGGCTCACCTGAGTCGTTATCGACTTCCCTCCTTTTATCTAGAAAGAAGAGCGCTTGAATGAAAGCACCATTGAATCGTAACATGCCTACAATAGTGATGCCTTTTTTTATTCCAGTGTATACCTAGTGATTTCTGCCGTGGTAACCGTTATTTCTCCCCAGCTATGTGTGTTTAACATGAAATTCATCGGTAGCAGGGACATCGCGGTGACCGTGGAGAGCCTGGAAAAGTCCCGTATCTTCTACGAGAAAGTGTTAGGGTTCACGCCCAATAATGTCAAAGAAAAGCTCGTGGTTTACGACACAGGGGCCATTTCGCTGTACGTCCAGGAGCTGGAGCTCCACCCTCCCGTCCCCAGCTTCACAGTGGAGAACCTAGCGGAGGCACGTACACATCTTGAGGCAAACGGGTGTGTTGTCACAAAGGAATGGAAACGGTCGCTGTACTTCAGGGACCCTGATGGGAACGTCTGGGATATCATCGAGCCCTAGCCGTCGATAGGGACCTTGATCATGTAACTTGGCTCACTGAGCACCAGTTTAAGACAGAAGCTGAACCTGTTGATGTCCATGGCAGCGTGGAAGTCACCCTCTACGAACGTCTTCTGAGTCTTGTCAAAGAACTTTGCACCCTCGGGGTGCCTCCTGATCGTCTCCCTCATGGCCTCGAAGTCGTTTTCCTCGCCCTTGAGCCTCATCTCGATGTACTCGGCTAACAGCTCGTCCTCGGGGGCCTTCCCGACTCCTCCCCAGCCCATGGCCACTAGGCTCACCACCTCGGGTCGCCTCTCTTTGATGTATTCCACGATGGCGTCTGCCATCACGAAGCTACCTGGGAGAATCTCGTCGGCTTTCCTGGCCCGTATGAGTCCCCTGGTCCCCGCACTCGTGGTCTGGACGACCGTGACCCCGGTGAAGTCAACATCCCTGATCTCATGGGGGCTGTTCCCATAATCGAACCCCTGCACCTGTTTTCCGTCACGTTCTCCCATGAGAATGACGCTTTGATTGGCGCGCTTCATCTCGAATGCCTTCTCTACCGTCCCCACGGGGATTATCCTCTCGGCTCCGTTAGCCATGACGTAGGCCGCTGTGGTGAATGCCCTGAAAACGTCTATTACAACCGCCAGCCCTCTGGCCTGTTCCGCCCCATCCACGAGGCTGAGGCGGCGAATATCAATTGCCTTGAAATCAGTCAAACTGGTTCAATGAAAATGATGGCGGGTTTCTAATAACCTATGCGAGGCTCTGCTTGAAGTCCACCTGTGTCCCTGAGCCCAGCTTGAAGAGCATATCCCTGATCTGGGTTGTTGCCTTCGCCTTGTTCTCGGTGTCCTCTGTCCTCAAAACGTTCCATGCCCACTCAAGGGCCTCGAATGCGCCGATCTCGTAAGTTGACATGCTTATCAACACAAATCCGGTGAAATTCTGATAAAAGGCAAACGCACAAGTTTGTTATAGGGGGAGGTTGGTGAAAATGGCGAAACCATTCACTGAAACCCTGGTTCACCGCATAACTCCTAAATGCGTGAAGCCCGATTTGTTCAGTTGCGTGGATTAGAATGCTAGATATAAAACTCATCCGAGAAAACCCCGCGCAAGTAAGGGAAAACATAGCCAGAAGACATGACCCGGAGAAACTTGAGCTTCTAGAACACGTTATCAGTACCGACCAGAAATGGCGGGAGCTCAGAGCAAGGGTCAATGAATTGCGACGTAGGAGGAACGAGGTAGCCTCCCAGATAGGCCGCGTTATGAAGGAGGGCGGAGATGCCTCCGGCCTCAAGAAGGAGGCGGGAGAGATCCCATCGCAGCTCAAGGATCTGGAGGCTCAGATGAGTGACCATGAGAAGAACCTCAGGGACGGCCTTATGAGGCTGCCCAACATGCTTCACGATTCGGTACCTTTTGGGAAGGACGACCATGACAACGTGGAGATCCGGCGCTGGGGCAAGGCACCGGAGTTCGGGTTTGAGCCCAAGAGCCACGCAGAGATTACCGAGGCGCTGGGCATCGCTGATTTCGAGAGGGCAGCGAAGACAGCGGGGGCTGGCTTCTACTATCTCAGGAACGAGTTCGCGCTACTGGACCACGCCATACAGAGGTACGCCATCGATTTCCTTCTGGAGAAGGGGTACGCCCTAATCGAGCCGCCTTTCATGATTAGGAGGGCCGCCTACGAGGGCGTCACGGACCTAGCTGACTTTGAGTCTGTAATGTACAAGGTCGAGGGCGAGGACCTCTACCTAATCGCCACGAGCGAGCACAGCGTTGGCTCCATGCTGATGAACGAGACTGTACTGGACGAGCACCTGCCCATCAAGGTATGCGGTATCAGCCCGTGCTTCCGGCGCGAGATCGGCCAGCATGGCAGGTACACAAAGGGAATATTCAGGGTTCACCAGTTCCATAAGATTGAGCAGTTCATCTTCAGCCGCCCAGAGGACAGTTGGGAGCTACACGAAGAGCTGCAGAGGAACAGCGAGCTACTCTACGAGGGGCTGGGGCTGCATTACCGTGTGGTCAACGTCTGCACAGGCGACATGGGTAGTATCGCGGCGAAGAAGTACGATATCGAGTGCTGGATGGCTGACGGCGAGTTTAGGGAGACCGGCTCCAACAGTAACTGCACCGACTACCAAGCGAGGCGACTCAACGTCAAGTACAGGCTCAAGGAGGGCGCGAAACCCGAGGGCTTCACCCACACCTTGAACAACACCGCCATCGCCACGAGCAGGACAATGATTGCGGTTATCGAGCAATACCAGGAAGAAGATGGTACAATTCGGGTTCCAGAGGCTCTTCAGCCGTACATGAATGGGATGAAGGTCATCGACGGTAGCCTGAACCGACTACACATCTAATTTTCTTCATTTATTACTTTTATGTGTCGTGTTTAACTTATTAGAATGAAACGTGCTAAATTCTTCTATCGAACAGCGTGAGAGTGTTTGATGGCTGAAGCGTGGACTAGGTGATGTTTGTTATGGGTTCTTTTCTACTTTGGCAAACCCAACGAGGCTAGCTATACCTGAGCGCCTTCAAGACGGTCCCCTTAACGTCAGTGGGCTTGCAAAGTTACTCGATCTGGAGTAGAGCATGGTGAGCCATAACCTGAAACTTCTGGAGAAATGCAATTTCATCTGCTCCGAGAAGCTTGTCAAGAAAAAGTACGTTTTCGTGAACCATGCAACCGTGCCCGTACTTTTTGCCTTGGTTGAGGCCCATGCTCATGACAGCTGTGATGTAACCGGCGCATGTCCTCTCGACATGTAATTATTGTAATTGTCTGTATCCGCGAAAGCCTTTTATTCTAATGATGTTTGTTTCATATGAAGAATACTTCATGGTGATTTAGGTGAAACGTGGACTAACGCGACTCTGCTACGGTTTTTTCAGCACACTGGCTAACCCGACACGACTTGCCATAATTGAGCTCCTTGAAGAGAGGCCGATGAGCGTAACCGCGCTCGTCAAGGCACTAGGGGAGGAGCAATCAATGGTAAGCCACAACCTGAGGCCCCTTATACGATGTCATTTCGTCACGCGGGAGAGGAAGGGGAAGAGCAACGTGTACTCGTTGAACTGCGCGACAATGAATCCAATCATTAAAGCGGTTGAGGCCCACGCCAAGAATTTCTGCGGAAACGGCACCAATTGCTACCTGCACCAGGGAGAATCTTGAGGTACAATACAATGTTCTGTTATCAATGCGAGCAAACATCAGGCAGCGCCTGCACAAAATACGGGGTATGCGGAAAGAGCCCGGAGATAGCCGCCCTACAAGACCTACTGATCTACATCACAAAAGGTGTAGCCCACATAGCCGTCGAGGGCAACAAACACGGGATATCCGACCCATCCTTGAACCGCCATATAGCCCAGGCGGTATTCAGCACACTCACAAACGTCAACTTTGACTCCGACAGATTCGTTAAGCTAATTATCGACTCGGTGGAGCGCAGGGAGAAACTCAAGAAGAAGATCGCCCTCGCGGGTGGTCCAGTCGAGTACGATGAGGAGGCCACGGGCATCATTCCAGCGGTAACCACCGTTGAAATGGTCAATCAGGGTGCAGAGGTCGGCATCATGATGAACCCCGACCTGAACCCTGACATCCGGAGCCTACAGGAGTTGCTTGTCTACGGGATCAAGGGCGTAGCGGCCTACGCTGACCACGCCGCCATCCTTGGACAGGAGGACGAGACGGTCTACCAGTTCATCGCAGAGGGGCTCGCGGCCACGCTAGACCCAAACAAGACTGCTGACGAAATAGTGGGCCTCGTGCTCAAATGCGGCGAGGTCAACCTGAGGGCCATGGAGCTGCTGGACGCCGGTAACACCGGCAAGTACGGCCACCCGGTTCCAACCAGCGTACCACTTACTCCAAAGGCGGGAAAGGCCATCTTGGTCTCTGGCCACGACCTGCAGGACATGGAGATGATCTTGAGCCAGACCGAGGGAAAGGGAATTAACGTGTACACCCACGGCGAGATGCTACCAACGCACGGGTATCCTGAGCTGAAAAAATACGAGCATTTTTACGGCCACTACGGTACCGCCTGGCAGAACCAGCAGAAAGAGTTCGCGCAGTTCCCAGGCGCCATCGTAATGACCACCAACTGCATCCAGAAGCCGACTGAGACCTACATGGATAACCTGTTCACCACTGGACTAGTCGGTTGGCCCGGAGTTGACCACATCGGTGACAAGGACTTCAGTCCGGCCATCGAGAAGGCTCTTGAGATGAGCGGCTTCTCGGAGACCGAGGAGGGCAAGTCCGTTACTGTAGGCTTTGCAAGGAACGCCGTGATGGGCGTGGCAGGGGCGGTCATCGAGGCAGTCAAGAACAAGGACATCAGGCACTTCTTCCTAGTTGGAGGATGTGACGGGGCCAAGCCCGGCAGGAACTACTATACAGAGTTCGTCGAGAAGGCACCCGCTGACACGGTTATCCTGACCCTGGCCTGTGGAAAGTTCAGGTTCTTTGACAAGGAGCTGGGCGACATCGGCGGTATCCCGAGGCTGCTGGACATCGGTCAGTGCAACGACGCGTACAGTGCCGTCCAGATCGCGGTGGCACTTGCCAACGCTTTCGAATTGGGCGTCAACGAGCTGCCCCTGAGCTTCATACTCAGCTGGTACGAGCAAAAGGCGGTGTCAATACTGCTGACGCTACTGCACCTGGGCATACAGAACATCAGGCTGGGGCCAAGCCTCCCGGCCTTCATCACGCCTAACATCCTCAACGTGCTTGTTGAGAACTTCAACATCGCACCGGTGAGCACGCCAGACGAGGACCTGAAGGCGATCCTGGGCTAAAAGCCCACATAACTAGAGGCGAAAACGATGGAGACAACGAACATGAGCCCTTCGGGGTTTAGGGAAAGAACATATACTGCCGTGAAACAGGCGCCATGTGCATGTCTCCATCTCAGGCCAACTGAGAGCGATGAACGAGAAAAGGTGAATAAATGAGTTTCATTAGACGACCAAGCGAGAACTACTGCCCCGGAATCGAGGAATACGTACGACCCAGCGTGGACTATGAGGTATGCGAGACATGCGGGGGTAGGGTCGAGGTCTGGAGCGATGAGAACACGGGCGACTGCCTTGACTGCGGCGCAAAGTGGGAAAAAAAGAAAGAGAGCGGGCCATCCTGTTTAGAATACTGTAACTACGCCGACAAGTGCAAGGGCATCATCATGATGAAGCGTGCCCAGATTCCGAAATAATCTCTTTCTAAAAACCGTTAATTTTGAAAAATTATGTGTCGAAGACCATCCTAACATACCAGCCGTCCTCGGTCTCTTTGATTATCATCATGTGGTAGGTGACCGCCTTGACTGCTATGCCCGTCTCGTGGGTGTCCCTGCTGAACCTTTCCCCGATGCATTTTGCAGTTGCCTTGAGGTTCTCGATATCTACTACAAGATCTATCTTCTTTGGGACAAGGAACTCCACGTCGTTGATGTACAGGAACTCGTCCATTATGTTGAACAGGAGGCTCTCAAGATCAGTGCCCGTGGCCTCCAGGGTGAACTCCTCCTTCTCGGCGATTCCCTCCAATGGGGTAATGATCTCGAACATGGCGTATGCTACCTGCGCGAACGCCTCGCCCAGGGTCTTTCCCTTGGCCGCTATTAATAGGTCAGCCGGCGGGCCGTCATCGGGATAGGAATAGCTCATATTATCCATCATACTCCCCGCGTGTTTATGGGTTACTCCCCGATCTCCCCGCCGTGGAACCTGAGCCAGTGAACCTTGATGCCGTTGTTCATGATCTCCTCCTCGCCCCAGAACGAGTAGACGTTACCCCTGCTCATGAACCTGTATTCCATCAGCCCCTCGCTGAACCTCTCCGGTCCCCTATACGGCTTCTTCTTCTCCACTGCCCCCAGGACCTTGGTTAAAAACTTGAAAACATCTTCAGGTGTCCTAGATGTGGCCTTGCCGTAGTAATTCATTGACCAGATGGGGTCTCCCTTCCAATAGACGATCTCCTCGCCGACGAAGGGATTCCCACCGAAGAACCTGTCCCTGAAAACATAATCCTCAGACTCGAAGCGGTACTCCTTTGAGCCATCGTCAAGCTGAACCGGTTCGGTCTCCTCCGAGCCACTGGTGCTCTTCTTGGCTATAACTAGAAAAGTTTCGAGTTCCACCAAATGTAGATAGAATATGGGCTTAAGAAGAGTTGGTTTACTCCCACTCGATGGTGCTCGGCGGCTTGTGGGTTATATCGTAGACGATCCTGGTAACAGATGGTATCTCGTTACCTATCCTGTTGCTGATCTTCTCAAGAACCTCCCACGGAGCGAAGCTAAAATTAGCCGTCATCGCGTCGATGCTCTCCACGATCCTGACCGCAACCGTGTATCCATAAGCTCGCTCGTCTCCCTTGACACCCGTGCTCTTTGTGTCAGTCAACACGGCAAAGTACTGCCACAGCCCCTCGCTGAATTCGTGCTTCTCGATCTCCTCGACGACAATGGCGTCAGCCTGCCTCAGTATCTCCAGCTTCTCCTCGTCAACTGTCCCGACGATACGCACCGCCAGCCCCGGTCCAGGGAACGGCTGTCTCCATACCAGTTCCTTAGGTAATCCTAATCGCTCACCCAGGCCCCTGACCTCGTCCTTGTACAGGTCTCCCAGCGGGTCGATGACCTGATTAAAGTCCATGACATCTGGTAGTCCCCCGACGTTGTGATGCGTTTTGATGGTATCGCTGTTTTTAGTGAGCCCGGACTCGATTCTATCCGGGTAAATAGTGCCCTGGATCAGGTAATCAGCCCCGAACTCCTTTGCCTTCTCCTCGAAGACCCTGATGAACTCCTCGCCAATGATCTTGCGCTTGGTCTCAGGTTCTACAACTCCTTCAAGCCTGTCAAGGAACCTTTTCTGAGCCCTGACGACAACTAGCTGCAGCCCCCTGTCCTTGAACGCGGTCTCGACGTATGCCGACTCGGCCATTCTCATCAGTCCCTGGTCGACGTGTACAGCCATCAGCCTCTCCCCAAGAGCCCTTGCGGCTAACGCCGCCGCTACGCTGCTGTCCACGCCCCCGCTCAGGGCGATGATGGCCTTCCCATCACCGACGATGTCCTTGATACTGTTAACTGCCTCTTCGATCGCATCAAGTGGTCTCCAGTTTGCCTCCGCCTTGCAGACCTTGAGTACAAAGTTTCTCAGCATCTCCATGCCGTGTTTCGTGTGATTGACTTCCGGATGCCACTGGAGCCCCCATATCTGCTTCCCCTCGTGGACCATTGCCGCGACAGGTGCCCTGTCGGTGTGTGCTACCGGAGTCCATCCGTCGGGTGCCTCGAAGACTGTGTCCCCGTGACTCATCCAGACCTGCTCGCGTGCGTCCATCCCCTCAAGGATGCCGAACGATTTGTCGATGTACGCCTGGGTGACGCCGTACTCCCTTGCCTTCTCCACCTTGCCCCCGTGCATGCTCGCTAGGAGCTGAAGTCCGTAGCAGAGACCCAGAACCGGGACGTCCATCTCCAGTATCTCAGGGTCAAGCCTGAGCCCGTCCGCCGCCTTGACGCTGCTGGGGCTTCCGCTGAATATGATGCCCTTGAGGTTCATCTCTGAGTCAAGAGCCTTGATGTCCGCCCTCGTTGCGTCGCTGTGAAGAATCTCTGAGTACACGTTCATCTCGCGTACTCGTCTTGCGATGAGGTGGCAGTACTGTCCTCCAAAGTCGAGGATCGCTATTCCGTCCGGTAAATCCTTGGGCGCCATTACAAAGTATGAAAACCTCGATGATTTAACGGTTCTGTTAAAAGAACGACGCAAATGTCACCGAAATTACATGTATCGCTGATGTTTCGTGTCTGCTATAAATCAATATGCTATGAAATCCTGTTTAAATCAAAGATGCAGCGGGAGTCGCCGTCTTTGTAGCAACTTGTCTCCCGAATCGTGAGATCGTTTCCTGTCATCTCCTCCATCGTTCCAACTATGACCCCCTTGATGAAGTAGCACATTGAGTCCCTTCCCGCCTTGCAGTCCTCCCTGAATATGTTCTCCTCTACGTTCAGTGTGAAGCTTCCTTTCTCCCAGTCCATTTTATCGTAGCTGATGGAGCCCCAGCCCAGGTCCCTGACACTTTCAAGGTGATCCCCGATGTTTGCCTCGTGGCCGTTATGGTTCTCACCTGCGTACATTTCGGCAACGGACTGGATCAGGTGTTTGCCATAGGTTCTGCTCATCTGGAAGATCATTGACTCACCGGCTGAGCCAAAGGTGTCCTTGAGGGAATCAATGAGAAGCTCAAAACCAAGTTTATCAAAACAGACCTGTTCCCGATCCATACCCGTGCTGTTGTGTAGCGTTATTTAAACCTCTACAAAAAGTTAGGGGATGTTTGAGAGGAGTTTGTCGATGTCGTCCTTTGTGTTGTAGAAGTGGCTACTTATCCTCATGTGGCCACCGTGTGCCTCCCTCCCGGTCACCTTGATCTTCATGTCCTTGAGCTTGGCGGCCAGTGGCAGCGGATCGTCCTCAAAGTAGCTGACGATGGGCGATGAGGGCGTGTCCGGGGTGTACATCCCCTTTCCCTTCGCAACAAGGCCGTCGTACAGGTAGCCCGCCAGCTCCAGGTTTCTCCTCTCGATATTCTTTGTGCCGATGGCGTTCAGGTAATCGATGGCCTTCTCCAGCGCGAACACCCCCTGGAAGTGGATTGTGCCGTACTCGAACTTCTCGGCCGAGCCCTCGCTGATAGACTCCTCCGGGTTGTCACCCTCAAATATCTGGTTCTTCCACCCAGTCCTGTCGGGTATCAGCTTGTCGATGTTTTCCTCACTGACGTAGAGGAAGGCCAGCCCCGTGGGCCCCATAAGATACTTGTACGGGGCAACGGAGACGAAGTCTACTCCTGGCTTATGGTAGTCCACGTCAAGGGCACCCACCGCCTGCGTGGCGTCAACCAGTACCTTTGCACCGTGCTCGTGTGCCATCTCGGTTAACGCCTTGAGGTCCATTGTGTCCCCGTTGACGAAGCTGACGTGGCTCACCTGGATGAGCTTGGTCCTGTCATCGATCTGTTTCTCGATATCAGCAAGCTCAAAGCGGTAATCCCGTGCCTTGATAACTCTGGCCTCGACGCCGTTCCTGGCCGTTGTGTTGGTATGGAGCGCGTTGTGCTCCCACTCTGGAAACACCACGTTGTCCCCCTTCTCCCAATCCATTCCGTTGACCACGATGTTGAGACCCGAGCCCGTGCACGTGGTGAACGCTATCTCGTTGGTGTTGACCTTGACGAAGTCAGCCACCTTCTCCCTGAGCCTGGTGGCCCTCAATAGCCACTCCTGGAGTATTGTCTTCTCCCCGGGTGGGCTGAAGTTGTACCAGAGGTCAACGTACTCCTCGTACCCCTCCTTTACCTGTCTCGGCATGACGCCTACGAAGGCGTTGTCAAGGTAGACCCACTCCTTCAGTAGCGGGAAATCTGCTCGAATCTTTTTGATATCCATGGTATCACCGTAACGTTACAGGTTACTAGGCGTCCAAATATAACTATAAAACCGATGGTTCCACTCACATGCCCATGTTCAACAGGATTGACCATACAGAGATAATCACACGCGACATGGCAAGGTCCATAAAGTTCTACACCGAGATCCTTGGTTTTGAGCTTACAAGCAATCACAAGATGGACGGGTCAAGGGGCATCACTGAGATATCTTTCCTCAAGCTGGGTGACACCAGCCTTGAGTTGCTGGAGTTCCCTGATGCGGAACCAATCCCATCCAAGCCACAGGTTGGGTACAGGATGATGGCCATCACGGTGGACGACATGCCGTCAGCCATCGCATACCTCAAGGAGAAAGGGGTCACAATCAGCAGGGAGCCCATGAGCCTAGGTGAGAGCTGGAGGGGAGAGTTCCTCGACAACAACGGTATCGCCCTTGAGATCAGGCAGTGGTAGCTCTACCTGCCCATCAAAGTTAATATTCCCCCCTACAACCTTTATTTTGAGTGATTCTAATGAGCGGATTTATCATAGTTCGAGACATAATGGCCAAGAACATCAAGACCGTGAAACCAGACGACTCAGTGCACTCTGCAGTAGTGAAAATGAACAAGTTCGGCATCGGGTCCGTCATCGTTATCAGCAGCGGGAGGCCCATAGGGATAATCACCGAGACAAACGTGATGAGGCGGGTTGTCGAGCAAAGAATGGACCCGGCTACGGTGTGGGCGAAGGATATCATGACAAGCCCCCTTGTGACTATCGACCAGACGGCTGCCGTTGAGGAGGCCGCCAAGATCATGGCGGATAAGAACATCAGCAGGCTTCCAGTCACCAATGGGAGCAAGCTCGTGGGCCTCATCAGCAGCACGGATATCGTGAGGGCGAACCCGACGCAGCTGGGAATCCTCGATGAGCTTTTGAGGCTAAGTTAAAACCTCAAATCTTTGTCCAATCATGGGTTTATTGAATATTATTCCATTTTCACGTGAAAAATATTATACACATTCACCGTACTGTATCTACGGTTTACAATGACAAAAGCAGCATGGGAAAGCGATGCAGTAAGCGAAGACGCATACCATTATGTAGAGTGCAAGAGGGGAAGGGAGTTCATCATCAGGTTGACCACCGGGGCCGACGTATACAAGGCTGTCCAGAAGTTCGCCATTGATAAGGAGATCACCTTCGGCAAGATCCACGCAGCGTTCATGGGTGGTTTCAGTCCAGCAAAGATGTACTTCTGGTGCCCGGACACCGAGAACCCTGAGAACTGGCACATGGAGAAGACTGCCACCTACGACAACCTCAGTATGCTCATCAGTATGAGCGGCATGATCCACACGAGGATCGAGGACGGCAAGGCAACACCGTTCCCAGCAATCCACTACGCAATTGGAGGCGCATGGGATGTACCAACAGTCGGTGGGCACCTGACCGAGGGTTCCATCGTAAAAGGCGTAGTCGAGGTCTTCATCACGGAGATCCTGGGCATCGAGGCTATCCTGCCAGACGGATACGACCCGGCCACCGACAGCGCACCTGAGGAATGGTACAAGGAAGAGTAATTCTTCCAACCTCTTTTTATTTTATAATTTTTAAGCCAGTAGCACCATCTCCAATGGATCAGGCTTGGACAAAGTAGACGTAGTGGTCATCGGCGCTGGCGTTGTCGGACTCGCCATCGGAGCTGCAATAGCGGACAAGGGCAAGGAACTGTACATCCTAGAAAAGGAGGAAGTCTACGGACAGGGTACCAGCAGCAGGAACAGCGAGGTAATCCACGCCGGCATATACTACCCCGCTGGGACACTGAAGGCAGAGCTCTGCGTCAAGGCAAACCCCATGGTCTACGAGATATGCGAAAAACACAACGTTCCTTACAAGCGATGCGGTAAGCTCATCGTGGGCAACGGCGAGGCCGAGGTAGCCCAGCTGGACAGCATCCTTAAGCACGCGAAATCCATCGGCGCAAGGGATCTTGAGATGATCGATACTGAACAGATCAAGAAACTGGAGCCAAACGTCAGGGCGGACCAGGCAATACTTAGCCCCAGCACGGGTATCGTTGACGCCCACGGCCTCATGGACCATTTCCACAGGGAGGCGAGGAGGAAGGCGGGAAGCGACCCGTTGGTGCTTGACACCGAGGTCACAGGGATCGAACCGGTCAAGGACGGGTTTATTGTCAGGATGAACAGCGGCGGCGAGCCGTTCGAGATCGAGTCAAGGGTTGTAATCAACAGCGCTGGCCTGTTCAGCGACAGGGTAGCCGAGATGGCGGGAATTGATATCGACAAGGCTGGATACCGGCTCCACTGGAGCAAGGGCGAGTACTTCAGCCTCACAGGTAAGCCACCGGCATTGATGCTCATCTACCCGCCCCCACCGCAGGACGCGGCCAGCCTGGGCATCCATAGTGTACCCGACCTAACGGGCCGTCTCAGGTTCGGACCCAACGCCTTCTACGTCGACGAGATCAACTACGCCGTCGAGTCCGAGAAGGAGCCGTTCTGGCGGGACATAGTCGAGTACTTCCCCGATGTGAGGATGGATGACCTGCACCCCGATATGACGGGGCTAAGGGCAAAGCTCCAGGGGCCGGGTGACCCCGTAAAGGACTTTGTGATAAGGCACGAGACGGACATGGGACTCCCTGGCTTCATCAACCTCGTTGGAATAGAATCACCGGGCCTGACATCAAGCCCAGTCATCGCTGAGATGGTGGAAAAAATGGTCAGGGATTACCTAGACTGAGTGCAGGGCCCCCGAATATTTCCCATATTAAGAGCAGGTGAGGCAATTTGCACCGCAGGGGGCCGTTTCCTCCTCGACTTTATCATAGCTTATCTTGATCTCGCGAGAGTGGATGCTGTCAATGTACTCAAGGCGGGACTCGGTTCCACCGAACGTGTTCTCAGGTTTACTACCGATATAAACGGACCAGAACTTGGTTTCCTCCGGCACCTTCAGGACGATATAGGCTTCAGCCCCCCTGTTTCCCCAGAAATGGACCTTGGGGGATACCGCGTACTTTTTTCCGACGTTTTCTGCTTCCTAGGCGGATTTAAAACGCATCCATAGGGAAGATATGAGGGTCATGGAAATAGGTTTGATGGGTGGATAGAAAAGATTTAGACTTCCAGGTACATTCTCAAACTGTAGCAGTACCACCGCTTGTACTATTTGACCCACGTAGAGAGTCTTACGCTAGTTGGACAGAAATGAGCCTTTGTTTGCTTCTGTTCAGTGGTTGGCGTACGCTAATCTCCAGTTCACTGAATATTCCTGATATCGTCCCTGGTCAGCAATGTGATCCCGTCCCTGGTACCCAACCAGAGGTAGCCAAGCCCGTCCTCAAGATATACTTTCACTTCGTCATGGCTCAGGCCGTCATCCACGGAAATGACCCTGATCCCGTTGTCGTCGATGAGTGCCATACCCTTGTCCTCAGTTCCAACCCAGAGTGCCTCGCCGGAATCCCTGAAGATTGACCTCACCTTTCCCTCCGGTATACCGTCCTCTGATGTCAACGTGTCCACGATCTCCCATGCATCGCCATCTTTCTGGAACCTCGTCCCGGCTCCAACGTTCATCAACCCAGTACTGGCCCACATAGAGCCGTCGTTGTCCTCATAGAACTGGACAATGTTGTTGTGAACGAGCCCGTTTGCGGTTGAAAAATACTGCCACTCTCCGTTATCCAGTACACTGATGCCTCCTTCCGGCGTCGTGTAGCTGCCGAACCAGATGGCCCCGCCGCTGTGTTGTTTTATGGTGTTGACGTTGTCATTGATGAGGCCGTCCTCGGTCGTTAGTCTACCCCAGCCTGAGCCGTTGTTGAAGTAAGCCCCATGCCATGTCCCAGCCCAGAGTGTTCCCCTGTTATCCCTCATTACCCAGTTAATCCTGTTAGTAACTATATCGTCTTCCTCCGTGTATGTGTACCACCCGTCCTCGGTCCACCTCGTAAGTCCCCTGTCGTGGCCGATCCAGAGCACACCGTCCTCCCACAGCATGTTCCTCGTGTATGTGAGCCGTTGCTCGCACGGGAACTCAACCAGTTCGTGGCTGGACTTGTTGATGCCGATAACCCCGTCTTTACCGCCCACCCAGATAGTGTCCCCGGCGTCCACCATTGACGTCACGTCACTGGGAGGGCGTATAATATCCCACACAGGGGGCTCAATCTCTTTTGAATCGGATTCACCAAGAATAGCCATGGCCCCAAGTAGCAGTACTACAAATCCAATGACGACGATCGGGGTGATGTTTTTACCGGAGCTCAATACGGAGAAAAGTCAACTGTGTGGCTTATCAAGTTAACCAGACAGAGGGAGGTGTCCCTGCGCGGGATTAGACGTATTCCTTACACTCGTAGCAGTACCAGCGTTTGTACTGGTCAATCCATGTAAGCTCGCTGTTGCACTTTGGGCAGTTTGGGTTATTGGGGGCCATGTCTTCCCGAACTGGCGAAGCAACAGTTCTAAACTCAACGACTTCGTCCCCGTCTTCGTCAACTGTTTTCACGCGGTGTCCATGCTGGATTATCTGGTTGAGGTAATATTGTCCCTGCACGGCGTCCGTTTCCAGCTCGACAAGCATCAGGAACGCACCAATCGGCTCCAGTTGGTAATCATTGACGAGTTGAGCCAATGTGTATCCACCATATTTGTTGTCAGAGACTTGCCCCGTCTGGTTGTACTGCACAAAGTCATTGTATATCCCGTGATGGCGCATCAATCTCTCAGCCGCATCCAGTGCATGGCCTCTCTCGAAGCCGTATCTTGCCGTCAACTCGTTTACAAGATAATTATTTTTTTCTCTAGTTGCCATTTTTCTTCCTCCTATTCTCCCGACCACATCTTGTTCAGTTCACCAATCAGCTGGTTTGTGGTATTGTGGCCGAAATTCCGTGAGTCCCTCTCCACGTACTGTTCATTGTACCTGACATAGTCTGAGCCTGAGCGTACATAGTTCGTGTCGTTGTACTCGCACATCTGCTCGTAATCTGTTCCGTTCGGGTCCTGAACCTTCTCCTGATAACCATGCCTTGTTTCGTGTATGAGGGTCCTGATTGCCTCTCTCGGGTCTTTGAAGGCATTTCCTGACGTGTTTATTTTTAGAACGTTTGGATCGTTTGGGTCTCCCTTAGTACCCCTACTCCAGCTTCCTCCAAGACCTGGTTTTTGTTCATTGCTATACAGGTCCAACTTGTAGTCTAGCCCAAGTTTGTCCTTTAGGACATCGCTGATTTTCTCCATGACCTTCCCCTTCTCGTCCGGAGTAAGGTTTTTCCAGTTATCCGGGTGAAGATTGTCAACGTTATCCCTTCCTAAATCCTTGATGCCATCAGTGATATCCGTTATCAGTTTCTGGTCTTTAGGGGGTTCTTGAGTGAATATCCTCACCTTGTCCCCAAGGAGCTTGCTATCCTCTGCGTCGATGATGGTTTTAGTAAGCCCAACCCCTTCTTGGGATTCTGGGCTCCATTTTTTCCCATCTGGTGTTTCCCATTGCCCCTGAGGGTCTTCCTTAAACCGGGTATCAATATCTACCTTACCGTCCTTAGTCCAACTCTTCCAGTCTTTCTGGACGTAACCATCTCCCAAAGGCTTGATCTTGGATAAAACCGGAGGAGAAAACATTCCAGAGATTATTGCGGCTGCGAGAGAAGCTGCTATTGAAGCAGGATATCCCTTACTGATCAACTGGTTGATTAGCCATGGGTTTGATGCAAGGCTACCCCACCCGCCGTTCTCCGGTATTCCCCCGTCGTCGGCGAAGGCCACCGGGGCCATTATCGCGACTGCTGAGATCACTACTATGAGTGTGCATATCACAGCTGTCTGGGGGCCTTTCCTGCTCTGCATGAACATGTAGACCAGCCCAGCGATCGAGAGGAGGGCTATTCCACCGATGACCATGGGGTTTGTGTTGAAGAATGCCATGTACCCGAAGCCGATGCATGCCCCGGTGATCGCTGCAGATGGAATATGTGCGGAGGGTATCTGGGGCTGCTGGTTCCTGTTCACGAGCCCTGATACGTCTTTGAACCCAAGCTGGAGACCCATTATGATGAGACTCTCTTCCTGCGAGATCAAAACCGTGAGCATCATGAGGAACATTGTGATTGAGGTTACCTTGGTCAACACCGTTAGTCCTAGGACGAAGCTTACGGCAAGTCCTCCCATGAGCATGGGCAGGACTGCGAAGCCAATCGATGTCAGGCTCTTGATGATCCAGATTGGGGACGTGGCAATCATCTTGATTGTTTCGCCGATTCCCTTTGACCTGAACATCCCTATGACCCACCAGAACAGGTAAGTTATCATGAAGTAGGCCAGCATCACCTTGGGGCTGTTTGGCTGGCTTGTCAGGAACAGCATAGGGTCAAGCCATGGGTTTCCACCGTCATTCCAGCCGTCGTTTACCCACCCAATCAAATAGAAGTGAATGGCGTTGCTCATTACCGCCGAGACAATCACCGACACAATCATGCCTTTGATGACGCTCGGAATTCCCGAGATGTACGCCTTAATTATCATGCCAATGAATTCGACAAAGCTCTGTGGCCCTCGTTCCTGCTCTACCATATAACCACTTTATTGAACACAGTTGAACAATCATTAAAGTATATTCACCGTTTTGTTATGTGAAAGAAAATTAGCTCTCAGTCTCAAGAAGCCCGTGGCTTAAAACGTAAACAATGTCGGCGTAGTCCAACTCTTTCCTGTCGTGGGTGATGTACAGGACGCCCATCCTTTTTCCCACGGTCCACTCCATGATGACCTCGTGCAGCATGCTCTTGAGTTGGGGGTTCAGGTTCACCAGCGGCTCGTCCATGAGAAGATATTTCCTGTCCGCTAGCAGCCCCCTGACAATGCTCACCCTCCTAGCCTCCCCACCGCTGAGCTCGCTTGGATTTCGGTCAACCAGCATGCTAAGCCCGACGCTCTCCATCAAACCTTTGGCGTTCCCCCTCTCCCTTGTATGGACATAGTCCAGGTTCTCCTGGACCGTCATGTGAGGCCAGAGGGCCGGGACTTGGAAAACTGCGCTGATGTTCCTCCCGGAGGGTCCGATGACTAGCTCAGGGATCGAGGCAGGTATTCCGTCAATTGTCACGATGCCCCTGTCGGCTGTATCCAGCCCTGCGATCACCCTGAGGAGGGTAGTCTTGCCACTACCGCTTGGGCCGACGATTCCAACTGTCTTTCCTGCCTTTATCTCAAGGCTCACGTTGTCAAGCACCTTGATACTGCCATAGCTCTTAGCTACTCCCTCTACCTTGATCATTTCATTTTCCCCTCGCTCAAGTTGTACGCGTAGGCAGCGAGCCCGCTTAGCGTCATCATGACCACGGCCATGACGAGGCACAGTCCCGCGACCTCCTCGCTTCCACCGTAGTGGAGATAATTGAATATCCTTATCGTTAAAGTCTCGCTTCCAGGAGGGACGACTAGGAGGGTTGCCCCCAGCTCCCCAAGGCTGAATGCGAAGAGAATCAGTGCGGCCGCTGTTATTCCTTGCATTTGGAGGGGCAGTTTGACCCTCCACAGCGCATCGTTTTTCCTCACCTCGAAGAGTTCCGCCGCATCGAATAACAATCTGTTCATCTTTCTTTTCTGGGCGTAGACTATGATGGCCGCCAACGATGTGAAACGGGTGACGACGGCAATCACAGGCATCAACATGGTCCCGTAGACCGCTGGTAGCCATGTGTTGTAACCGAGTATTAGGCTGATCCCGACCAGTGATGACGGGAGTGCAAGGGGTAAGGAAAGCAGGAACCACCACTGTGCCCCCTCCTCAAGCTTCTCCATCAACAAGTATCCCAGAGCACCTCCTATGATGGCCCCTGAGATGCTGATAATCAGGGTCGTGACGACATCATCTGAGCCAGCCGTCAAAGCGAACCAAAGACTCTGAGGCGAACCCGTTTCAACAATCAAGCCCCCCACTAGCAGAACGAACTGGGCGACACAAACCAACACCGCTGTCACCTGTGCCCCCTCAAACCACTCAGGCAATCTCCAACCATTGAACCCGCTGAATCTAGCGACGCTGCTGCTCTGAACCGTTGATCGCAGCCCCCTGATGGAAACTGAGAGTAATGCAAAGGTAGCCGCCAGCGTTGGCAGTGAAAGCAACAGGCTGTTCGACGTGCTGTTGGAAGCGCTGAACTCACTGAACACCTCAAGGCTGTAAACGTTGAAGCTGTAGAGCGTCGGGACGCTGAAATCAGTGACCACCAGGATGAACACCAGGCCCAGAACCGTTGATATCGTGGGCATGGCAAGGGGCAGCACGATATCGGTGAAGACCCTGTAATCATCTTTAACGAGTCTCGCCGCCTCAACCGCCTCTGACTCCACTAGCATGAACCCAACCATGGCAAGCCCGACTCCAAGTGGCAGGTATGCCAGCACGTTGACGCAGTAACTCATGAAGAAACCAGAAAGGGGAATACTTGAGCCGTACGCCCCAAGGCTGTCCTTGAGAAACATCATAGTCGTTGACCATGTCAGTGCGTGGATGTACGGGGGAACCGGGGCCGTTAGCATCAATGCCCACCTTGCCTTTCCCCAGAACCCCTCGTTGATTGATAGGAGGTAGCTCCCCGCCAGTACCCCAAGAACCGCCACGGAAAGGGAAACAGAGGCGGCCAACCCGAAGCTGTTCACCAGCAAGGTAAGCCTCCTTCCCACGGGAACCGCCAGCCAGACAATCTCCGGGTCACCCAACGCATCCATGGCTGTTTGCGCTATCGACTGGACTAGGGGCATGAAAAATATAAACAACAAAATGAAAGATGCAACGGACGAGAGATCAGGCCTTTTCCCCGTTGATACGGTTGTCTCCCCCATGTGCTATCGAACAAATATCTCTGCCATGTCCTTTTTGGCTTGTTCGATGAACTCGTAGACCTCGACGTAGTTTACGTCCATCCCCTTGACGCCCGATGCGTCAAAGTACTCCTGATTCACGTTGATATCCCTCAGCGGTAGCTGGAACCAGCCCGAATCAACAAGGTCAGCTACGTTCCTCTCGCTCAGGAGGTAATCAATGAGCATCTTCGCCTCATCTGGATTGGGGCCTTCTTTTACCATCCCCACCGTGTTGGGAATCTTCAACGTGCCCATCTGGCCATAACCCTGGTCGAGGAATACCATCTCAACCGGGCTTCCCCTCTCTATTGCCCCGATGCTGTCGTCCGTATCAGTGAGTCCCATCTCAATCATTCCCTGGGCAACCCTGTCCCTGACAACCCCGTTCCCGTCGAGGACCAAGACTCCCACCTCTTTCAAGTCCATCAAGAACTGCTCAGCATCCTCAAGCCCTAATTCTGCGTAAAGGGCTGCGACATGGGTCGCGGTTGTCCCGAACACAGGGTAGGCTATGCCAACGCTGTAACCGTTCTCAATGTACCCTACAAGGTCAAAGATTGATTCAGGATAGTCCTCGGGCGAAACCATATCTGTATTGACTAACAACACTCTTGCTCTTCCCCCGAACCCCGTCCAGTACCCATCCATATCTATGTAGGCGGAAGGGATACCGTTCGCCTCGGGTGAGCTGTACGGGGTCAGCACGCCCTCTTCTTTGAGTAGGATGGTCTGGGCGATCTCACCGTTCCACCAGACATCAGCGAGGGGATTCCCCTTCTCTGCGATCAGCCTGTTGACGAGACCTGTTGTCTTCGCCGCCTCAACATCGTAGACGGCCTTGACCTTAATTCCTGTGATGGCCTCAAAATTCTCCAGAACCGGCTCCGAGTATATCTGGTCAACTGAGGTGTAGATGACAACCTCGCTCTGGTTGGTTGTCGAGTTTATGTATACACCCGTGACGATGATAATCACCATAACAAACGCGATGACCTTGGAGTTTTGCCTGATATTCACATACCAATAGCCATGATTACCGTATTTCTATCTTAGGAAATGACAAGTTAACCAGGGCTGAGCTGGCCACTGTTACTCCCGCGATTACTAAGAACGCGAGTCTGTAGCCGCTTGAATCGATCAAGGCTCCTACGACCGAGGTCGATACAGCCCCGACGAGGTTGCCGAACATGGTGACAACTCCCAGCCCAACGGGTTTCAGGTTGGATGGCAGCGATCCGGTTGTTGAGGAGTATATTATCGGTGAATAGCTGTACAGGGCCAGGCCGAGGATGATTAGGTTCAACCCGACCCAATACCCACCGGGGCCCATCACCAGCCCCGCGAGAAATACGGAACTCAACGCAGATGCCCCCGAGATGGACGCCTTTGGCCCAATCCGCTCAAGGATGAAGCCACTTCCCATCTTGGCGAATATCCCCGCGAAAGGCAGTACCATGGCGAGGTATCCCGCTGATGCCACCGTCATGTCCCTGAACTCGACGAGGAATGACGGCATGAACGTGAACGTTGTCCGCAGGACAAGGTTGTAAGTGGCGTGGCTCAGGGCAAGTGGGATCAGGACGCGTGTGTACTCCCTCAGATTTCCGTCTGATGTCTCCGCATCATCAACGCTTTCCTCCTCCGGCTTCATCAGGACCAAGGTCACGGCTGCCAGGATGAATGCGGGTATTGATAACGCGATGAATGCCACTCTCCAGCCCCAGGTTGACAGGATGCTGACCGCGACCGGGAACGCTAGCGTGTTTCCAACGTTCGCACCTGACTCGTTGAACCCTATCGCCCTGCCCTGCTTGGAGCCGAAGCGGTCGCTGAGCAGGGCATTGGCTACTGGCAGGTGGACCCCCTGGAAGAGGCCCACAAGGAACCTGAGGATGAACACGTGGGTGTAGCCCTGGGCGGAGCTTATGAGAAGTGTTGACGCGCCGTAGCCGACCATACTGCCAGCCAGCACCCTCTTTGCACCGAAACGCCTGCTAAGCCCTCCCGCAGGGACCTTGCTGATAATGTAACCAATGAGGTACGCAGTCTCAAGTAGCCCGCTCTGGGCGTGCGTCAGTCCCATCTCCACGGTTAGTACCGGTAGGACAGGCGGCAAGACAGAGCGGGCCAAGTATATGCTGATCCAACCCATCCAAGTGATCAGTAAAACGGTGTAGTTGTAGCTCCACCACTTGGGCCTGGGCATCATAGAGGAGAGAAGGGGCTTGAAGGATAGTTATCTCCTTCGCTGCTAGCTGGTCTTCTTGACCAGTTCCCTGACCTTCTTCTTGGCTCCTTCCATGGTGTCCACGCCGTGGGAGTAGATGAGGTGGTCAAAATCGTAATCAAGAAGCCGCCTAATCTCCCGCGTCGCCTCTTCCACATCAAGGCAGTACCTCTCCGGTGGCGGGGTAATCACTCCCGGCACATCGGCGCGGATCGTGTCCCCCGCTATGATCAGCTTTTGATTCCTCAGGTAGAAGCAGCTGTTCCCTTCGCTGTGACCTGGGACATGGATTACCTCAATCCCACCGCAATAGGGCAGCACCTCGTGGTCCTCCAAGCCCTCGACCTTCACGCCCTGGGCCACCTCAATCAGTGGGGCCTCAAATTTCTGTGCCTTTATGGGGGCACCTGTCAGCTCAACAAGCTCTGGGAGGTTGTTGATATGATCCGGGTGCTTATGGGTGACGAGGATGAGGTCAACGTCCTTCCAACCCTTACCGATGGACTCCAGCTCCCTTCCTATCCCCTTGACATGCTCTCCCGTCATGCCGCCGTCAATTAGAATTGTCTTCTCGCAATCAAGTATCCAGCTCTCCAGGCTGTGGTTCTTGTCCGCGCTGTGGTCGATTCCGTAAACTCCTTCCAGTATCTTTACCATCTAAAACACTGGACTATTTTCCCCATCTACACTATTAACGGAATCGAGTGAGCAACGATGCCACCCCGTCCCAATCGTTCCCCCTAATTATTTATTTCCCAGAATTTGGGACCACTGATACCAAGCCTATGAGCCCGGAAAAAAATATTTTTTGCGTGTGTATCCGTGGTAGGACCAAAGGATTCCCCGTTGGCGTTTCGTCCCAAATTGCCCCTGAACAAAACCCAGAATAACAACCTGTAGGTACCATAAAAGTGGCGCCGGGAAAGGGATTCGAACCCTTGAGTCCTCACGGACACCAGCTTTCCAGGCTGGCGCTCTACCAGGCTAAGCGACCCCGGCAACCAACCATAAACCAGCCTACCCCGAATTTAAATGATCACATAATCCACACAGCTTATTACGAGCCAAATACAAGATACCGAGATTGAAAATGAATGTAAGCTGGAACGACCGACTTCAGAAGACACTTGAACAGCTTGAAAACCTGAAGAGCCAGAGAGACCTGGACAGGCTAGACCTGGTCAAAAACATGCGGTTTAGCTTCGGAGCCCTCAGCCAGAGCCTTGGAGGCTGGATGCAGTGGGTCAACAGCCCTGAGGTCATGAGCCAGTTCACACAGGAGGAGATGCTTGAGATGAGCGACCAGCTCATAGACATGGTCACAAAGTTCGTGGAGTACGACCAGGAGATCACGGACAGCGGACTCCAGAAAGGGCTGGGCAAGCAGCGCGAGGAAGAGCCCAACAAGTTCGTCATTTAGTGACAGTTTTTTTCACCAGCTTCTATTTCACGACATTAAATAACCTTCCTTCCAAACTGATTCTATGAAATACTATATCGGGGAGGAGGCGGTTGACCTCAAGGCCGCTCTTGACAAGGAAATTCTCTCATGGGAGGGAGTCGAGGAGCGGAAGATGATGGGATGCCCCTGTTATTTGGTTGGTAGAAAGATGTTCGCCCTCGTCGTCACCAAGGGTGCCGTGATAACCAAGCTCGACGACGAGTCAAAGGAGGCTCTATCAGGCGTTCACGACTGGAAACCATTTGAGGCCCACAAAACGATAAAGAAATGGGCTCACCTGGAGCTGGAGCCCGATGAAGTGTCCTCAATCCTGCCCTTTATCAAGAAAAGCTACGAGGCATCAAAACTGGAAGCAGGTATCTAGTCCCAAAGTGCCAGAAAACTATGAGCGGAACTCCGCAACATCGTCAACGGGGAGTCTCGGTGGCCCCGCCTTACCCGCCATCTTGGAGGAAGGATACCCCAGCCCAACGGCGGCGATGAGATCCATCTCCTCCTTGCCGTACATCTTCTTGTACTCGTTAGCCGCTACGCGGACCGCTGCAACCCAGAGGGAGCCTAGCCCTATACCGTGAGCCTTGAGCATCATGGTCTGGATGCAGGCACCGATGCTCTGTGGGCTTGTCCATGTCTTGTTCTTGTCCCAGACAACAACAATGGCCGAGCCCTTCTCGAGGCTCAAAGCGCTCCACTTGAAGATACCCAGTGACCGCTCCGTGAAATCATCCTTCTTCGCCTCGATCTGGTCACGCATGACATTGATGAACTCTGTCATTGGATCACCTGTCAGAACGGTGAAACGCCAAGGTTGGCTGTTTGTGCCGCTGGGTGCCCAGATAGAGTAATCGAGGATCTCCCTGATCTGCTCCTCCGTAATCTTCTGCTCCTTATCATAGCTGCGGCAGCTGCGCCTCTCCATTATTGCCCTATCAAGTTCCAATATAATCGGGCAAGAGGGATAGGTGGTCAGATATATGTTATTCGATGAACTCGGCGACCTCGTCAAGGGATTTCTTCTTAGGGACCTTTCCCACAGTGTCCGGATACCCAATAGAGATAGCTCCTGACAGCTTCCAGTTTTTCCCAAAGTACTCAATGGTCTCTGGATACGCGTAGAACACGTCACCTATCCAGAGGCTGCCTAAACCGAGATCATATGCCCGCAGGCAAATGTTCTGCATTGCGGCGGCTACACTGTGCTCCTCACTCGGCCAACCATATTCGTTTGTGTTCCAGACGATCACCAAAACAGGAGCCTCCTCCATGATCGCAAGAGTCCCGGGGGCTGACCCCGCCTCGTTCCTCCCGTGTTTCTTGATGAAACCGTCCAATGTATCCCTAAACATCGAGTTATAATCATCCTTCGCCTTCCGAGTAAGAACCGTGAACCTCCACTGGTGGCCGTTCTTGGCGCTTGGCGCCCAGTTACCCGCCTCAAGAATGTCGACAAGCAGTTCCTTCGCCACAGAGTCAGGTTTGAACTTCCTGATGCTCCTGCGTCCCTTTATCGCCTCACTTAGCTCCATAACGAATCTATTAAGCAGGTGAGAGATCCTTAGATAAACCTGAGGGATATTATTGAAGGTGTTAGGTGTAGGTGATAACTGCATAGACGACTACGCGGAGCTTGGGAAAAAATACCCAGGCGGGAACGCACTTAACATCGCCATCTATGCGTCAAGATACCCGGGCGTTGAGGCGGACTACCTAGGGGTTGTTGGCACAGACGAGAACGGGGAATATCTGCTTGATGAGATAAAGAAGCAGGGACTCGCAACCGACAAGATAATCGTCAAAGAAGGTGAGAACGCCGTCACGAGGATACTCATTCGCGACGGTGACCGGGTTTTCGATGACTATTCCGAGGGCGTGCAGAAAAACGCGGTTCTACTCTTAGAAACAATTCCACAAGAGTTCGATCTCGTTCACTTCGTCGTCTGGGGGTTTGGCAGGGAACACGTTCCATCGATAAAAGGATCTGTTTTGAGCTGTGATTTCAGCTCCAAGCTAGACGACGAAAGAACTGGGATCATGCGATACCTTGACTACAGCTTCTTCTCGGGGGGTCACCTCATCAGGGAGGATGCTGACCCCGTCGAGAAGGTAAAGGAACTCAAGAATAGAACCCGCGGGGTCGTTGTAATGACCCTTGGTGAGCACGGGTCAATAGCCTACGATGGGGCGCAGATCTTCAGGGGAGAGGCACTGCCAGTCGATGTGGTTGACACGCTGGGGGCCGGGGACGCATACATCGCGGCCTTCTTGGTATCGAGGCTCAAAGGAAAAACGATTCAAGATTCAATAGCCACCGGGCACATCGCGGCAAGAGATATCTGCAAGAGATTGGGAGCCTGGGGCGGACCGGATTAGAACTTGTACAGGTGGTAGTACCGCCAGGCGTTCATGTCCCTGTTCTTGGCCAGGCTCAGGTAGTAGCTAAACCATTCAAGCTCGATGAATAGCGTGAAAGGCGTTTCCAGGTTACTCGGGTCATTGGCTAGACCACCGAACTCGATGCACTCGACACCGTTTCCTTTAGCCCATTCAAGTATCTTCTCACTTACCGGGTATTCCACGGCTCCTCTAAGGAAAAGCGCAGCAGACCCTGGGGTGAAGACCTCTATCGAACCGTGCCCGAACTCGCTGTAGTTTATGTGCGTCGCGTGTACCCAGCACATCTCCATCAGGGTGCAGACGGCGAACTGGTACGTGAGACCATAGTTTATCCCGCCACCCAGGACGAACATCTCAGTCTGTTCCTTCATGGCTAGGCCCTGCTTTTTCGCCCTCTTCTTGGCCAATTGGATCATGGGCAACAGTTTGTCTAGGAGGTTATCGATGGTCGCGATCATCTCATCGCCTATTACATAGCCCTTCTCCCTGCAGATAGAACCGAAAATGTAGTACATGCTGGCCAGCTTGCCGAAGGTCACACCCGGAGCGTCCCAGCCGTACGGATGATCGACCTCATCGTTGATTAGGGACTCCGTTTTCTGGGTCAGGCCCACCGTCGCCCCTCCTTGCCCCTTGAACCACCTCATGGCCTCCAAGACCTCTGCCGTCTTCCCCGACTGGCTGATGAAGACTCCTGCGGCCTTCTCGTCAACTGCTATCGGCTTCCTCTCCAAGAAATCCAATGAGCTGAAGTTTAACACAGGGATCTTGGTGTACTTCTCCGCGATGTAGCGCAGGGGGAACTGGACGCTATAACTGCCCCCGCTCCCAACCATGTAGAAACGCTCGTGACCTGAGATCTTTCTACCAAGATCAATGAGATAGTCCTTCTTGGACTGCACTGATTTGATTGTCTTCTCTGTAACATCTGGCTGAAGCCAGTAAGGTGCGTAATTTTCCTCAGTCAGATACTTGATTGGCTCAGACATGGGCATCACTGTTGCCCAGAAAATTATTGATACGATATTAAAAGAGTTGGACGAGTTAGAGCTCTAGCTTGAGGGCTTCCTTGAGGCCCTTGTAGCGGTTCCTGATGGTGACCTCGGTTACACCCGCTGCGTCCGCGATCATCTTCTGTGTCCGCTTCTCGTCGTTCATCACGCACGCGATGTAGAGCGCCGCTGCTGCCAAGCCCATCGGGTCCTTGCCTGCAGTTGTCTTAAGCTCCTCCGCCTTTCTGAGAATGTTTACTGCCGCCTGCTGTGTGTTCTCGCTGATATCGACCTTTGCCGCGATCTTTGGGACACGATACTGTGCCTTGGGGATCGGCATACTCATCTTCAGTTCCCTGAGGAGTAGTCTGTAGCACCTTGCAAGGTCCTTCTTCTCGATTGTGCTGTGCTCACTTAGCTCACGCAGGGTCCTTGGGGTACCTGTTACCCTGCAAGCCGCGTATAGGCTTGCTGCCGCGATGGCGCTGATGCTCCTGCCCCGTACAAGTCCCTTCTCAAGGGCCTTCCTGTAGATGACAGCTGCCCTCTCTTTTACGGACTTAGGGATGTGTAACTTGTCCGTTAGCCTGCTGAGCTCTGTCATGGCGTGACTCAGGTTCCTGTCCACGCTGCTCTGGTAGCTTGACCTGATGTGCCATTTCTTGAGCCTAAGCATCTGGAACATGGTCTTCGTGGGGATGGTCCTGCCAAAGGCGTCCTTGCCCACCTGACCTATCATCGTGCTGAGTCCCTTGTCATGAACGCTAAAGCTTAGTGGCATACCTACACGGCTGCGTGACTCACGTTCATCCTGGCTGAATGCCCGCCATTCGGGGCCTTCATTGATCATGCTGTCGGCCATTACAAGGCCACAAGTTCCACATATTCGCTCACCAGACTTGCCGTCGATAATAATCGACTTGCTCCCGCATTCGGGACACGTGTCGGTGTTGGACTCTAATTTTGATGTTCTTTGCATTTATTTCACCGTTTGTGAGTCACGGGAATCAGCTCATTCCTTTTGGAATAGGTTTCCGCGTGAAGGGTAGCGATACAGCTACAATCACGTATATATAGCATTCGGTTATACTTACTATAGTTTCTATATCGAATGCCGTAATTGCTAGTATATAATGGGATTAATCGATACCTATTATCCAGATTTCAGGCGTTTTTTATATATAAATGAATTGCGGACCCCTTTTTTCACGAATATAAGCCTTTTCTTTATTTCTGGCATAATAAAATGCAGGTTAAGAGTGCACGGAGGCGGCTTCATGATCGCTACGAATCTCCCCCGCGCGTGCCGGGAGCCAATTTGGCCAAATATGCTTGTTTTTGAAGGGTCATCCGCACACGCGCAGGTGGGTAGAAGGGTATCCTCCTCTAATCTTGTTCACGTGAGTGGGTATTTCGCCAAAATAATATTTTGATCGAATAGTAGGTAACCTACTATACGGGAAAAAAATTTATTCCAGGCCGCACGCCTCGTTGATTGCCGCCACGAGGAGGCTGTTGTTGGGAGGGCAGCCCTGGGCGTAGCACCCCTTGCCCCTGTTCCTCTCCTGGCAGATACCAAGGATGACGGGCCGGTTGAGTAACCTCTCGGGCACCTCAGCGTGTTTCCCCACGACGATGGTCAGGTCTTTGATCCCGCCCATCAGATCCTTCTGCTCAAGGTCGTAAAAGACGCTGTGGATGGTGCCGTGGCACGCACTGCACGCCCCTTTGGTTATGACAGTGACGCCCTCGGCGAAATTGAGGCCGGTGGGTGCCCTCTCGAACCTGTAAGTGAAGGCATTGATTGGCTCCCCAATGACCTCCGGCTCCTCGTCGAGGTCGGTTAGGCCGGCCTCGGCC
>JABIBQ010000042.1 GCA_018652685.1 Candidatus Bathyarchaeota archaeon | reverse complement strand
GCCGTTCTGGGCAGCCGCTCCGCTTGGGTTGACGTGCTTCATGACGGCTACAGCTGGCTGGTCAAAGTAGCTGACGATCCGCATGCTGTTGTTGACGTCCTCGACGTTGGTCATACTGAGACCACCCTTCCCTGTCTTGAGCAGCTTGATGTCACCGACAGTAAGCGGCCCCTCAATGGGGCTGTAGAACGCCGCTGGCTGGTGGGGGTTCTCGCCGTACCTTAGGCTCATATGCTTCCTGTAGACGACCTCGTTGTCGCCGATGGTGATCTTGATACTCTCGGGGAAGTCCTCCTCAAGGGCTCTACTGTACTTTCTCCTCAGTGATTTTGGCTTGCTCATTATGTTTCCTCCAGGTACTCGACGATGGACTTGTCATAACCTGCTGTGCGTTTGAACGCCTGCAACGCGTAGCGTCTCCTCAGCTCGGTTGTAAACTCCCCGCCGTTCTCTTTCAGTGTCTTGATGATCTCAGGGTACTGGGCTACATCAGTGACGATACACGCCCTGTCGTAGAGCAGTGACGCCTTTGCCGCGGTTCTTGTCATTGTTGGCCCACCGATGTCAATGTTATCACTGGCCTTTTTCAGGTCCGCCCCGCCTGCAACCACCTTCTCAAAGGGGTAGAGGCTTGAGACAAGCAGGTCAATGGATTTCACGTCATTCTCATCCATCCACTTCTTGTGATTGGGATCAGTGATGTCGAGAAGAAGTCCTCCATGAACCTTGGGGTGTAGCGTCTTTACAAGCCCGCCCGGACTCTCAGGGTGACCAGTATAGTCACTTACCTCTACAAGCTTCTCGTACCCGATTTCACGGATCTTCCTCGCTGTTCCTCCGCTGCTGATAATCTCCACGCCGTACTCGCCGAGGGCCGTAACCAGGCTCTCAAGCTCGCTCTTGTCGTAGACGCTGATAAGTGCCCTCTTGATCATTCAAACACCGTTGTATGATTAAGGCAACCTCGACGGTGTAATAAGCTTAGTCTTACACAAAAATGCAAAATTAAAGGGTTGGTTAAAGATAATTAGATGGTCCTGCTTGGACCAGGGCGGAAGATATCATGCGGAGCGGCTTCCTTGGCACCGTTCTCGGTGACTAGAGCTAGTTTTGCCTTCTCCCAGACTTGGGGGATCGTCGCGGCTCCCATATAGCCCATAGCGGCCTTCAGACCACCAGTGAACTCGTCAAGAATGTCCTTCGCGGGTCCCTTGAACGGAACCCATCCCTCAACTCCCTCGTTGATAGACTTGCTTGGCTTGCTATACCTATCCTGAACGAACCTCTTCTGCCTCGCCTTTGCGCTGCCCATTCCGTAGTACTCCTTGTAGTACCGTCCCTCCATGGCGACAAGCCTACCGGGGCTCTCACGGCATCCCGCGAAAACGTTTCCCATCATGGCTGCGCTTGCACCGACCGCCATTGCGACCGCTACGTCACCTGGATTACGGATTCCACCGTCAGCGATAATCGGAATATCTGCACCATAGGCCTTCACGGCATCAGCGACGTTACTAGTCGCGAATAATGTTGGAGCCCCTGCACGTGTCACCACGCTTGTACTGCAGATACTACCGCTACCAATTCCGACCCTGAGACCTGCTACTCCATCAAGCTGAGTGATAATATCCTCAGCCGCCTCGTACGTACCGATGTTACCGACGATAACGTCCGCCGAGACCTCTTTGAGCACCAACTTTGCCGCATCAAAACAGTTCTTGTTATGGAAGTGACTCACATCCAGCACCATCACATCGACATACTTGTCCAATGCCTTGGCCCTTGGAAGATCAAATGGGCTTATGGCAGCTGCACATAGCAATCTTCCATCTTCGTCCCTCACCGCTTCCTGGAAAGTGCCCTTGAGAGTGATATCCTTCATAGTGATCAGACCCTGGACTCTGTTGTTCTTGTCAACGATAGGAAGCTTCTCAATCCTGTGCTCGTGGAGAATTTGCATAGCCTCGTCGATCTCGGTGTCCTCTGAGCCTGTTACAACCTCCTCAGTCATAACATCCCTGATCTTCAGACTGCTCTCCGCGAGACGAACATCCCTCCAGGTGACAATGCCCTGGAGTTCACCATCTCCCTCCACAACCGGGAAGCCCTTGATATTGTGTTCCTCCATCATCTTGAGGAGGTCTGCTACAGTCATGTCTGGACTGACCGTGATCACATCCCTAATTATGACGGCTTCAGCTCTCTTGACCTTCCTAGCCATGTCCACTTCTTCTTTTGCTGAGCAGTTCCTGTGAAGAACGCCCATACTTCCCTCCCTCGCCAGAGCAATGGCCATTTCAGCTTCAGTGACCGTGTCCATCGGGCTTGCAATTAGAGGAATGTTTAGCTCCACGTTTGTAGTGACCCTTATCTTGATATCAGCTTCGCTGGGTTCAAGAGTGGTCCAACCGGGTAGAAGAAGAACATCGTTGAAGGTGAGGGCTTTTTCCGCGTTTTCAAACTTTGACCGGAATCCCATTAATTACACCAATTTAAACCACTTTCTTTGTTACGCGCTTAATATAGTTTCTGGTTATCCGTGATTGAAAATTGACGAAAATATGCAACTTTTTCTAGCAACTCATTTAATCCATGAAAACCGTATCACCTTGTTCCGGTGAGATTGTGAAAATTGTAAAGACGATGTGTGCAAGAGATTGCCCTGACGCCTGCTGGCTTGACGTAACTGTTGACAATGACTCCATCATCAAGGTAGACGCCAGTACGGATAACCCCGTAACTAACGGCCTCACCTGCCCACGTGCTTTAGGAGACCCTGAAAGGACAAAAAGCAGAGATCGCGTCATGTACCCCTACGTCCGCAAGGATGACTCATCACCAGAATTCACCAAGGCCTCCTGGGACGATGCGATCGATCTCGTCACTTCCAAGCTCAGGCAGACCATTGAGGAGCATGGCAGGGAATCCGTCCTACTCCTTGATTACGCAGGGAACTGTGGAGTCATCTCAAGCGGGTACTCGAAACGCCTCTGGAACGCTCTTGGTGTTACAATGACAGATTATACCATCTGCTCAGCTAGCGGTCACGCCGGCCTCCACCTCCATTATGGCCTCAGTTACGGGTGCCAGCCACAGGACCTTTGCACTAAGAAGACTATCGTCTTCTGGGGGTTCAACGCAAAGACAAGCTCTCCACACCAATGGGCTTTAGCTGCGACAGCCAGGCGCGATCACGATGCTGAGATAGTCGTCGTAGACCCGAGAAAAAGCGAAACAGCACTGTTATCCGATCAATGGATAGGACCAAAACCCGGAACGGATGTCGCGCTGGCTTACGGGATAGCCCACTACCTCATCACCAACGATTTGGTTGATATGGATTTCATCAAGAGTCACACCCACGGCTACGAGGCATATCGGGACGAGGCGTTAAAATGGACCCCTGAGCGGGTTGAAAACGTCACAGGTGTCAGTTGGAACGACATCAAGAGGCTATGCAAGATGCTCACAGAGAATGGACCCTCCGTGTTTATGCTGGGGCTGGGGCTGAACAAGAGCATGACGGGGGCCGAGTCATGTAGAGCTGTTTCACTCCTTCCTTCTCTTCTCGGACAGCACCGGGGCATCTATTACACAAACCCCAGTGGCAGATATATTGGAGGAGACTCAACTGGATCAGGATTGACCATGAAAAAACCCAAGGTGGTAAGCATGATAAGCCTGGGTGAGAGGCTTGCGGCCGGGGAGTTTAGGTTCGTCTACGTATTCGGGATGAACCCAGCCATGACTCTTCCTGATAGTAATAAAGTCGTCCAGGGATTACAGCGACCCGATGTCTTCCTCGTTGTCCATGACAGCCACATCACTGAAACCACAAACCTCGCCGATGTCACATTACCAGCAGCTACGTACCTTGAGAAGGATGATATCTACACCTCGGACAGTCACCCGTACGTGCGAATGGGAAGGAGAGCCATCTGGCCTGTTGCTGAGAGCATCGACGAGCATTTGCTCATGAAGACGATGGCCGAAAAGCTGGACGTCCAGGAGCCCTGGGTTTACGCAGATCCATGGGAGGAGATGTCGGAGGGATTCAAGGAGGCCTTCGAAGATGGATCGTTCAGCGACCTGATGGAGGGAAAAGAGCTTCAGCTTCGTCACAGGCCACTGGATTATTACCCAACGGGAACCGGTAAAATGGAGTTCTCATCCACAAGCGCGCCAGAGGGAGTGTCCGCGTTACCAGTCCAGATGAAGATACCCGTAGAAAAAGATGAGTTCATCATGCTGAACAGCGCGATACCGAACTACACCCACACCCAGTTCACTGAAGTCTACGGCGATATCCCATGCATGGCCTGGATCAATCCCGCAGATGTCGAGGAAATGGGACTTAACCCCGATGCAAAAGCTACCCTATACAACGACCTGGGCGAGTTTGTTGTCGATCTAAAACCGACGAAGCAGGTCTCAAGAGGTGTCATCTGGTGCCCCAGGGAGGCCATTGACTCGGAAGGCAACCACCAGAACGGACTATCCCACGGAACCCCGCAACCGATAGGCGGGGGCCCCATGTTCAACACCGTGAAGATCCGAGTCAGGCAGTAACGGTTTTAGATGCTCCCCCAATCTCTTGGGGTGAACTACATGAGGATTCTTGAAGACATACGCGTACTTGACCTGACCCAGTTCTGGTTCGGCCCATACTGCACTATGATGCTGGCGGATATGGGCGCGGAGGTGATACGGATCGAGCCTCCGTGGGGCAGCGTGGACAGGATGGCGGACGCTTACCTGGTTGGGGGCAGCAGCTACACGTTCCACCAGCTCAACCTCAACAAGAAGGGCATGACATTGAACCTGAAGACCGAGGAAGGACTCGCAGTCTTCAAGGAACTTGTTCCCACGGCTGATATTGTCGTACAGAACTTCCGGCCAGGAACAATGGAACGCCTCGGACTTGGCTATGATGTCCTCAAGGAACTGAACCCCAAAATCATCTATGCCGCGTTGAGCGGCTTCGGCCAGACCGGGCCCTACACCGCCCGCCCAAGCTTCGCGCCAATAGCTGAGGCCATGAGCGGCCACAGCAGGCTCACCGGTGACGAGGTTGATATCAACGGGCCTCCAATAGAGATGGCCCAGGCTGTCGGCGACCTGGCTCCGGGCTTGTACGCCGCAATGAGTATCATCGCTGCGGTCAGGCATAGGGACCGTGTGGGCGAGGGTCAAGTTATCGATGTGGCCCAGCTTGACGTAATGACCTCGCTGAACATGGCCATTACGGGCTACAATCTCAGTGGAATGCTGCTCCATGAAATCAAGGATAAATATCCCATGGGCAGGGGCTTCGGCGGGTTGTTCAAGACACTGGACGGCAGG
>JABIBQ010000065.1 GCA_018652685.1 Candidatus Bathyarchaeota archaeon | reverse complement strand
AGTGGGCTGCAACCTCGCCTGCCATGATTGTTGGTCTGGCGGACCAGGCGGCGTCCCCGAACTGGTGTATAAACGACCTGGGGGTGGCGTTTGAACACATGGTGCTGGCGGCGACGGACCTGGGCCTCGGCACGTGCTGGATGGGACAGTCAAACAGGGAGGCGCTGGTCAGCGAGCTGCTTGGGGTACCGGATAACTTCAAGGTCGTGGCGTTGATGACCCTAGGTGAGGCTGACGAGATGCCGTCGCCAAAGGAGCGGAAGAGCTTGGACGACATCGTGAGCTGGGAGAAATACGGGGCAAAGGCCCAGTAACCGATTTTATCTTTGGCCTTTATGGCCTAAATTTCCCGTTTCAGCGGCTGGTGTCAACCTTGATGACGGGTAAATAATTTAATTCAGGAGTTGTGTTGGCTCGGTTGGGAACGGCACTTTTACAACCAATATTCTCAATATCTCTGTGCTTTCATTGTACCAGCAGTGCATGATTCCCTTTGGGCTATCAATCGTCGTGCCTTTTTTGACCTCTTTTTTCTCGTCCCCGATCTCGATTATTCCTTTTCCCTCAAGAACGTAGAAGAAGACATCTACAGGCGTAATGTGTTGTCTGAGTTTCTCACCCGGCTCCAGGATTAGGTGCATTATTGAGGCGTTTTCAGATGTGTAGAGTTTTTGGGACTTTACCCCATGCGGGTTTTTTACCACCTCAGCTTCATCGATATGGACCGTTTTCATGTAAATCAAGGATTAATCCTTCCTGTATAAGATAAAGGTCAATGGTCTTCAGTAATCTTGAGCCCCATTTCGATTAAACGCGAGCAGATGATGGCTTTTCCTTCACGCAAGCAATGTTATGTTTATTGATGTGACCAAAACATCCCTGAGATGAACAGGTTCATAATATATGGGCTACAATCTAGAGTCCGATGTTAGAAACTGGTACTCTGATTCTAGTAGCACTCATCATACTCGTCGCCAGCACAGTGAAAGGGCTGACGGGCTTCGGGTTCGCCTTGACCTCACTGCCCCTGCTAACCATTTTCCTCGCACCAAAAACCGCGGTTCCCCTCATCACGGTATGCAGTGTTTTCTTGGACGGCTACACGCTCTACGAGGCGAGGAAACATGTTCAGTACAGGCAGATTATCCCGTTGGTTGTCTCTGGGGTCATTGGGATGATCCTTGGAACATATCTCCTGGTCTCCCTCGACTCCCAATTGATCAGGTTGGCCATTGGCGCGATAACTGTCCTCTTCACTGCGGCATCTATAATGGGCTTTAGAAAAGAGATTGCCGATGAGAAAAGGGCTAGCATACCAGTTGGTTTGATTAGTGGTATACTTGGAGGTGCCATGTCCATCAGCGGACCGCCGATAGTTCTGTTTTTCAACAACCAGAATATCGATAAAACCACGTTCAGGGCCAATATAATCGCCTACTTCTTCAGCCTCTACATCGCAACAGTCCCTGCCTACGTATTGGGGAACCTCATCACCGTCAGCCTTCTCAGATCATCAACGGTAATGGTGCCCATAATGTTTCTCGGAGCAACCATCGGCATCAAGTTATCAAGAAAGGTCGATGAAGCCGTTTTCAAGAAAATCACCCTTCTACTAGTGCTGATAACAGGCATTATGGCTATTCTATCCGCCTTAGAAATACTGTAGACATGAGTCTATTGGTTTCATTTCAGCTCCACTTCCTTCACCACCCGTAGTATATACCGAATAATAGTGTACGAGTGAATTTTAACAAGGTTTATATCATATTGATAGATGTAGGTTTGGAAATGAATCTTAATCTAGATTTAACGGAAACAGGGTTTGGCATGTTCTTCAAGCCATACCAGATCATCTCACTTGACATCCTCTGGAACAGCCAGGAGACTTTAAGCTCACGCCAGGTGTGGGAGCAGGCAAACAATCAGCTAACCGGCACCATCAGCAGAGCCAGCATCATAAACTTCCTTAACGCATCGGTTGATAACGGTCTTCTTGACTACGTCGAGACAACCGGGAAGGGCGGCCACAGGAGACTGTACTCCTCAAAGCTCTCCAAGTCTGAGACCTCGAACTACCTCTCCGAGAAGGTAAAAGAGAGTCTTCTAACCCTATAGATTGATCTTATCATCAATCTAATGTTGAAAGTAGTATTTTGACTGTGCCTCGACTGTATTTTTTTATTTCTATCCAATGATCACATTTGTCATTTTCACCTGTCTGTGTCAGGGCAGAACAGACACAGTCCTTTATATCAACAAAAACAAGGTTCAACCATCTGCTGGGACCGGGTCATATTGGTATTCATCCTTTGCAGGGGTAGAACCCAGCAGAATAATCAAAACTACATTCGATAAATCATCGAATATTTTTTTTCTCACTAGGATTGGTGTGGAGTTCTCCGTGTCTGGTAATCAGGTCCTGATCCTGAATGCCCTGACCTCGTATGTGAGGTCCGGGTCGTCCATCTCCACCGTCACTACCCACCGGGGGACCGAGTCGTCCCTTGCACGGTACGTTGGGCGTACTATGGTTCCAACCCCAACTACTTTTCCTGACCTGTCCATCATGTCCACCTCTTCGCCCAAGGTTGGTTCTGGATTGAGCTCGTAGGGCATGGTCACGTACCCCTTCCCGTCCCTGAATAGCTGCATGAATATGGCTAGGCCAGGGCAGACAGTGATGCATCTTGTGCACCCACCGCATCTGTCGTCCAGCACCACGGCAGGAGTGCTCAGGCCGTCTTTTTTGATCCCGTCATCCTGACACACGTAGGCGCACGGATTGCACGGGATAGATTCGATGCACTCAATGACAGCCACCCGTCCCTTCTCCACCCTCTCCCTCGATGGAAGAACGTGCTCCAGCTCTTCCCGCGTATAGTATCCCCGCTGAAGGGCGTTCAGTTCTTGCTCCTGTGTCATTTTGGTGCCTCCGTAACTTTATCCGCCGTTCTCAAATATCGGGTTGAAACGACGGCTTTTATACCTGACCCAAAATGATCGATGTGCCCGTTTTTCACTGTGCATACTTGAAGAGTCTTACAAAAAACATTCAATGTGTGTCCTTTGAACATATTTGGTGTATGACTGGCCGCTGCGGTTGATATCAGGATCAGTATACAATCTCTGGATTTGCTTAATTTATATATTAAAAAAGGAGTTTTTTAGAAAAGGTTAGGGGTACTCCTCGATGAGTGTCTCCCTGACCTCATCATCGAGTGGGCCTTCTCCGTCCACCATGTCGTGGAACGTTGTGAACACCCGCTTGAGCTTCCTCCAGTCGGGCACGTAGACCCTACTGAACCAGAGCCTGCTGCTATCAACGTCCTCATCCTCGATCTCCCAGCGGTAATCGTCAAGTCGATCCTCGCTGATGACGTGTGCGTGGCCGTATGGTCCCTCGTGTGAGGGTGCCTCAAGAGCCATTACGCCATCAGCCCCGTGGGCGAAAGCGTACAGTAGGTGCTCCTTCTTGAGGCGGGCCATGCTAGGCAGCGGGATTATCCTGATGCTGCTTGGGTAGCTGAGCCTCGCAAGTCCGGCCAGGTCAACCGCCGTATAGGCAATTGCTTTCTCAACGAAGGCGATTATCTTTAGTTCTGCCTCGCTTCCCTCAAGGGCTCCCCTGATGGATGCCTTGAGCTGTGCTTCTGTCAAGCCCTGCTGCTCCAGAGCGTTCTCCTCACAGGTCGGGATACATGCCCCGCATCCGCTGCATATGATGTCGTTGATCACGGGCAGGCCGTCCATCATAGTGATGGCGTTTTCTGGGCATACCTTGACGCAGTCCTCGCAACTCGTGCAGACATCCGGGTAGGCCAGGTAAGCCTTGTCCGGGTCAATTATCCTGTCGCCGTTGAGGAAGTTAACCACTTTCATGGCGGCTGCCTCTGCCTCGGCTGTTGTGCTCTGGATGTCCTTGGGCCCGATGACCATTCCACACGCGTAGATGCCCTCTCTCTTGGTGCTAACAGGGTCAATTTTCGGGTGCTTTTCCAGCACGAACTTGTCCTCGTCGGAGGGGACTCTCAGGGCCTCCGCTAACTTCAGTGAGTCCTCGGTGGCTATAACGGGAGGTGCAAGTATTACAAGATCAGCCGGGTACTCAACCATCCTGTTGAGCATCATGTCCTCGCTTCTGACAAGTACCTGGTCGCCGTTGGGGACGATCTCGGTTACCTTGCCCTTGACGAACATGGCTCCCTTTTCCTGGGTGGCCCTGTAGAACTCCTCGTATCGCCTGCCAGGTGCCCTGATATCGATGTAGTGTATCGTGACATCTATACCACGATCACGGAGCAGCTGTGCCTGCTTCAGGCTATATAGGCAGCATACCCTGCTGCAGTGAGCGCATCCCACCTCTGTGTCCCTGCTTCCGGCGCAGAGCACGTATGAGACACTTTTCACTTCCTTGCCCGTTTTTGGTACGATGATCTGGCTTCCAGTCGGTCCGTTGACGTCCAGGACTCTCTCCATCTCCATACTTGTCAGCACGTTTGGGTACACCCCGTACCCGTACTGTGGAAGCGTGCTGATATCGAAGAGCTCGAAGCCCGTGGCCAGGACTATCGCCCCGACGTTCAGTTCAACTATCTTGCCCTGGTCGTTCAGATCGATGCATTCAGGTGGACATACCTTGAGACACTCTTCGCATGCCGAGCATCCTCCGCATGATAGGCATCTCTCGGCCTCCTTGACCGCCATTTCCTCCGTGAAACCTAGCTCTGTCTCACTGAAATCGTCGGATATGTCTGATACCCTGTAAAGGGGCATGACCTGTCTCGCATCGATATCAAAGCCCTCGGTTGGAATGTTTTCCGCCTTTATGACGGGGTCGTCCCTGCCTGCCCTGATGTCCTCCTCACGTAGGTACCTATGGATTGACTCAGCGGCATCTTTGGCTCCTCCAATTGCCTCGATTACCGAGGCTGGCCCTAGCTCAATGTCTCCGCAGGCGAAGATCTGGGGATGGCTTGTCTCTTTTGTCAGTGAGTCCGTGACTACCGTGTTTCTATCGGACACCTCAACGTCCTTGGGTACCGAGTCCCTGTCAATCATCTGACCGATTGCCAGTACGGCTGAGTCAACATCGATGATGAACTCTGAGCCCTCGATCGGGATCGGCCTTCGCCGTCCGCTCTCGTCTGGCTCGCCTAGCTCCATCTTTACGCATTCAATGGACGTGATTTTCCCGTTTTCACCGATGAACTTAACCGGGTTGACAAGGAAATTAAACTCAATTCCCTCGCTCTCGGCGTGCTCAACGTCCTCCGCGTAGGCGGGCATCTCTGACTGGGTTCTGCGGTATAATACCATGACCTCATCAGCCCCTATCCTTGAGGCGCATCTTGCCGCATCAATGGCGACGTTACCGCCGCCGATAATGGCGATCTTACCTGATAGCTTCGGGTTTTTCCCCGAGTTCACATCAGCTAGGAGGTCAAGGGCCTGGACTATTCCGTCCAATTCCTCTCCATGGACCTGTAGCTTCCTGCTGTTCTGGGCTCCAACCGCTACCAGCACCGCCTTGTAACCTGATTTGAACAGGTCATCCGCGTTCACGTCAACGCCAAACTTGGTGTTGGTCTTGACCTCGACTCCGAGGTCTATGATCCTCTGGATCTCCATATCAAGGGTGTCTTTTGGTAGTCGGTAACTGGGTATCCCGTACCTGAGCATCCCGCCCAGTTTTGGCCGTGACTCGTACACGGTAACCGGATACCCTTTGTTGATTAAGTCATGGGCAGCCGTCAAGCCTCCTGGGCCTGAGCCTATTATGGCGACCTTTTCCTTGTGGACAAGTTCCACCGGCTCAACCGCGTCTACCTCGTTGTTTGCCTCGTAATCCATGGCAAATCGTTTGAGGGCGCGTATAGCGATGGGCTCGTCCAGGTTCTTTCTCTCGCATTCAAGCTCACACGGGTTGAAGCAGACCTTTCCACATACTGATGGGAATGGCTGGTCTTTTCGCATCAGATCGACGGCTTCCTTGAACTTCCGCGCCCTGATCAGCGCGACGTATCCCTGTACGTTCATGCCAGCCGGGCATGTTGATTTGCATGGCGGCTCCCCTCTCTTGTCAAGGGTGAATATGCTTGGCACCGCCTGAGGGAACGGCCTGTAGATGGCCGTCCTCATGTTCAGGTTCATCTCGTGCTCGTTCGGCAGCATGACCGAGCAAACGTCAGCGCACTTGTCGCACCCCGTGCATGTTTCTACGTCCACGCCTCGCGGGTTCATCCTAACCTTGACGTTAAAGTCCCCTGGGACGCCCGAGATGTCGATGACCTCCGAGTATGTCATGAGGTTGATGTTCTCACTCTGGCTAATCTCAGACATCTTCGGTGTGAGGACGCACTGGCTGCAATCCATAGTTGGGAATACCTTGGGGTACTGAATCATGTGGCCGCCGACGCTTGCTCGTTTCTCCACGAGATTTACCATCATCCCGTACTCGGCGAGCCGTAGGCTCGTGGTGATACCTGCAACCCCACCTCCAATTACCAGTGCCTCTGATACAACCGGCATTGACTTTGACTGAAGCGGGACTGTTTTCTCTGATCTGGCAATCGCGCCCCTGACCAGGTCTGTTCCCTTCATGGTCGCACCCTCGTGGTCGTCCTTGTGGACCCAGCTGCATTGTTCCCTGACGTTCACCATCTCCAGCAGCGCCGGGTTGAGGCCCTCTTTTGTTAGGCTGTTTAGGAAGGTTTTCCGGTGCATGTTGGGCGTGCAGCATGCCAGGATTATCTTGTCTAATCCCTCCTCCTTCATGGTCGCCCTGATGCCGTCAACACTGGGCTTGCTGCAGAGGAACCGCTCCATCTTCGTGACCGCTACGTCGTCGCCAATCTTTTCCAGTATACCGGGGACATCGACGACATCGCCTATGTTGCCCCCGCACTCGCATATCCAGACGCCTGTTTTTTCTTTGGACATTATTATACCTACAATAGTTTTAGCTGGTGATCCAGCGTCTTCTTTCCACGGTACTCCGGGAGTAATATGGGTGATTTGCGGTCAGTCTCGATTCCCTCCTTCTTGAGGAGTTCCTCGTAGTCATCAAGGTGCTTGAGGCTCAGCTCGCCAAGCTCGATTGTCTTGGCCCGCTCCGCCGCCGCGATCCCTGCTCTTTTCCCGAAGACGTATAGGTCGAGCTGGCTGTTGCCCATGAGCCTGTTCTTTCCATGGATCCCGCCTACAATCTCTCCTGCCGCGTACAATCCGGGTATATTGGTCTCGCATCTGACGTTAATCTCCACCCCTCCATTCTGGTAGTGGAGCGTCGGGAAGACGAGCATAGGCTCCTTCCTGATGTCGATGCCGAACTTTGTATAGTTGCGGTGCATTGCCGCGAACTCCCTCTCGATGGTCCCCTCGCCGTTGATGATGTCAATCAGTGGGGTGTCTAACCAGACGCCCTTCATACCGACGGGGGTTGTAATTCCCTTATCCTTGCCGTAGCATTCCCTGATCAACGCGCTTGCCTCTACGTCCCTGGTCTCCAGGGGGTAAACGAACAGCTCACCGTCTATGTTGAGTGGCTGAGCCCCCCTTGCCCTGAGTTTCTCGGTGCAGAGCTGGCCCACGATCTGTTCTGGATATGCCGAGCCCGTTGGGTGGAACTGGGTGCTGTCAAGGTGAAGCAGATCCGCGCCTGCCCTGTAAGCCATGATTATCCCATCCCCTGTAGACCCGTAGTGGTTTGTGGTCTCAAACTTCTGGATGTGAAGTCGGCCGAAACCTCCTGTCGCCAGGATTGTTGCCTTTGCCCTCGCGATCTTGTAATCGTCATGGTCCATGTCGTAGAGAACCGCCCCTGCGACCTGTCCCTTGTCGTCCTTGATGAACTCAACCGCGCTGGTTAGCTCGACGTAGCTGATCTCCCTGTTGATGACCTCGTCCATGAGGACCCTGGTGATCTCCATCCCGGTGTAGTCCTTGCAGCTGTGCATCCTTCTCCGGCTTGTTCCGCCGCCTGGTGCCAGTTGCATCGAGCCGTCCTCCATCTTATCGTAGAGAACTCCAAGCTCCTCGTGCCACTTGATGACCTCTGGGCCATCTTTTACCATGACCTCAACGAGCTCTGGCTTGTTTGAGTAGTGTCCCCCGCCGATGACGTCCAGGTAGTGGATTGTGGGGCTGTCGTTGGGGTGGTCAGCCGCCTGTATCCCTCCCTGGCTCATCTTGCTGTTGGCGTCTCCGAGCCTCAGTTTCTGGACGATGAGAATCTTGTCAGGTTCGATGCCGCTGTCCATTGCGAGGATAGCCGCGCTTAGCCCGGCTCCACCTGCACCGATGATTAGCACATCAACGTCGTAGTCGATGTTGCTGAGGTCAATATTCTCTGCTTTGATGATGCTGTGGGCCTCGATGATGTCAACCACTTCATGGGGCATCTGTGCTCCCTTGTTGTGTCCGACCCTCAGCTCCCTTTTCTCGTCCATCTTCCAGTCTGGGTGGAAGTTCTTCAATATGTCCGTTTTCTGCTGGGCGTTCATGGGTGTGAAGCTCTTCCCAACCCGTTCCGCCCTCGTCTCTACCACTTTTTTCAGGCTTTCCGCCATGTATGCCGGGTATCCGCTTTCGTTATCAGCCATGAATGTTCACGTCCCTGTTCTCGTACAGCTTCTGAAGCGGCTCCTTGTCCATCTCCATCAGCTCCTTGATGCCCTCATCGTACTCGCCTGCCTCCACCGCAGCGGCACGATCAATGACGTGCTTTGATGGACCATCGATGTACTTTGCGTACAGACGTCTCGCCAGTGTGGCCGCGTTGTAAGGCACTATCTCGGCCGGGCACCTCACGGCGCATAAGCCGCATGTGAGGCAGTCAAAGCTCAGCTTTGCCGCTTGGGTTATATCTCCCCTAAGGCTCGCTTGGACATAGTCCATGACCATGATGTCCTGTGGACAAGCCTTAGTGCAAGTGTTGCATGACAAACACCTGCTTAGCTCTGGGTAGTGCTCCACCATTGTGTTGACGGCTGGCCTGACCTTCTCGATATCGTAAGTGATCTTCTCGGCAGGGTTGAACGGGATCTGGGCGATGTACATGCCTTCCTCCACTATCTTTTGGCACGCAAGTGCTCCTTCGAGTTTGTAGCTGCCCTTTACCCTGTATAGTGTGGCGCATGCCCCGCAGTATCCTCCCCTGCAACCCGAGCCTCGCCTGAATTGGTGTCCCGCATACTCCATGGCCTTCATTATGGTCAGGTCGTTGGGCACCCCGTGCTTCTTTCCCATCACGTGGATGGTTACCATTTCAACATTGTTTTCCATTTTATCTACTCCATCAGGCCCCTCTCGGTAAGCAGGGGTGTTGGGTCTGGCTTGTTAGCCTCGAATGCCGTCGCTCCATCATTTAGCCCAAAGGCTAACGCCATGAGCTGTGTGAAGTAGACGACGGGTATTGAATCAAAAATAGGGTACTGTTTCTTTATCTGGGTCTGCCTCGGTCCAAGGTTGTACTCACAGAGTGGACAAGCCGTGATAAGCAGGTCAGCACCTGCGTCCTGGGCGTACTTGAGTACATTGTGACTCAGATCTGCGACCGCCTCTTTCATGTGGACAGTGTGGTACGCGCCACAGCATTTCTGCTTGTACGCGAAGTCAACTACTTCTCCACCGAGTGCCTCGATGAGATCCTCTATGATTGTCGGGTTATCAGCGTTATCAATGCCGATCCCCCTTGGGCGCAGAAGCAGGCAGCCATAATATGGCGCGATCTTCAGACCATCAAGGGGCTTTTTCACCGCTTCCTTGACCTTGTCCCAACCAATCTCCCTGAGAACCTCCAAGTAGTGAAGGACTTCGACGTTTCCGCTGTACTTTATATCCTCCTTGTACATCACGTCGTGGATCTTTTGCTTCTTGTCGGCGTCCTCGTTGAACGTCTGGTTACTCCGCTTGAGTGTGTTGTAGCACATAGCGCAAAGGGTGACGACCTGCTTGCTATCCACCTTGTCGGCCTCCTTGAGCTCCTCGACCCTGATTAGGTTCCTAACTGGAGCCAGGTGGTGCATAACGTCGTCTTTTACTAAGGCATGCACTGTACCGCAGCAGTTCCATCTATCGGGCTCAACCATCTCGATGCCAAGCTCCTTTGCGCTGGCGATGGCAGAGTCCTCAAAGTTCTTTGCGTTGGTTTTAAGAGTGCACCCAGGATAGTACGCGATTCTCATGCTGTTAACTTCCTCTGGTTGCTTACAATTGCGATCTGGGGTAACTCCCTGAGTTCCTCCGCGGACAGGTCGTCGAGACTCACCTCGTTGTGCTTCTTCCTGAGCACCATTTGCCTCAACGCCTCCATGACTGCTGTGACATCAATCCCCCTTGGGCACCGCACTTCGCAATTGAAGCAGGTGCTGCATGTCCAGATGGTCCTGGATTCAAGGGCTTCCTCCAGCCCTATCTGTGCCATCCTGATGATCTTTGAGGGAAGATAGTCCATGTCCTGTGTCATGGGGCAGCCGCTGCTGCAGCCACCGCACTGGAAACAGAGGTCCACATTTTCTCCGCTGAGCTCGTTCACCCGATCCTTGAACACTTTATCGGCCGGGTTCATGCGGAGAACTAGATTAGACCCGAATGAAGACATCGCTACAGGGTTTACCTCGTGGATAATATAACTTTAGATTGAATAAACAATGGTATTAATCACACCTAGGCGGTTTTTTAGAATAGATTTGACAAATATTTCTATCAAACTCTTCTCATACAGTGAAAAAATGTCTGTTTTCCTCTTTAACGTGAACAACGATTTCATGTTTTCCTTATCAACCCGAGAATTATGCGAGAAATATACGGATAGTCATTTAGGAATATTTCCCTCAGAACCCAATATATCTAGGAATATTATCTATCTCGGAATCCGAGGCAATCTCCTTGAAACATAAACAACTTGAGTCATTTAACCTTGACCACACAAAGATCGTCGCGCCGTATGTGCGACACTCCAAGACCATGCCAGTACCTGAAAGCAATTACGAGATTAACGTGTACGATTTCAGGTTGAAGACGCCAAACATCGTGTTGCTCACGCCCCAGACCATACACACCCTTGAACACCTTCTGGCCACAGCCATCAGGACGGTGTTTCCGGAGAGGTGCCCAGGATGCAAGGTCATAGACCTGAGCCCGATGGGTTGCAGGACCGGTTTTTACGTCACAATATTGAGCCCAGTCGGTGGACTTGCGTTGCAACAGGTAACTGACGCGATGAAAGCGTTGATACCAGAGGCACACGCAATAGAGGAGCTGCCAGGTGCCACAATTGAAACATGCGGAGGTTACCTTGAGCATGACTTTGATGACGCTAAACGCGAGCTTGTTCTACTCATGAAACAGGAGTTGGTAGCTCTCCAAAACCCGCCGTTCCTATCCTAGTAGGTCTCCCATTCCTCTGTGGCCATGTTGTATTTCCAGCGGAAGTCCTGGCCCTGGAAGCTGGTGTGGAACTCATAGAGCCTCTCCACCATCTCTATTGCCGCCTTGACCTCATACTGCCCCCAGTCCATGGTCTTGGATTTCCTCAGTGTATGAAGAACCCCTTTACACCCCGATGAGAATCGCAGGCCGTACTCCCCTATCTTCACCGGGAAGCTCCTGCACATCAATGGCCTGCTCTTGTATATCTGGCACAGGTTGTCAACGAGGTGGATGCAAACGTTCTCGGTGTGCTGGTATGTGAAAACATCAGTCACAGATTCCTCCCCCCTGCCTAGGTGTGGCCTGATCTTGTCCTGGGGGAACAGGCTCTTTTCGTCAGGGAATAGCGTGAGTCCCGTGGTCTCGTCGCCTCTCCTCAGGTTACTGCAGCACTTGCCACATTGAGTGCACTCGTCCAAGCCCGGTCAACAGTATGTCCTGTCCACTTCTTTAGAACGTTACCATTGCCCGAAAATCTCAAAACGGGATGGGGTACAAGGTACCTGATTACGATGGAGTATCATCTCAAAACACCGGTACCTGATGAGGACATCAGGAAACTCAAGGCAGGGGACCTGATCTACATCACTGGCACAATCATAACGGCCAGGGACGAGGCGCACCTCAAGGCACTTGAGCTTCACGATGAGGGAAAGGAGACACCAGTGAGCTTTGCTGGCAGGGGAGTGTTCCACTGTGGGCCAATCATGAAGAAAGACGAGGCGGGGAAGTGGCAGGTAGTTGCCGCGGGGCCCACCACCAGCGCGCGCATGGAGATATTTCAGGACGACTTTATCGAGGCTTTCAAGCCAGCCCTGATCATCGGTAAGGGCGGTATGGGGGCCAGAACAAGCAAGGCGTGTATCGAATACGGTTGTGTATACGGTGCATTCACAGGCGGGGCGGCATTACTGGCGGCAAGAGGCATCAAAGAGGTAACTGATGTCTTCTGGCTGGACGAGTTCGGCATGCCCGAGTGCCTGTGGGTCTACGAGGTCGATGACTTTGGTCCCATGATTGTAACTATAGACACCCACGGCGCCAACCTCACCGCCGATATAGCTGTGAAAATCAACAAGAACCGTGACAGGATAATCGAGGAAATGGAGGCATGACAATGTTAAGGAAAATAGTGGAGGACACGGCTGTTGAGCTGCTCAGGATAGCGGCAACGGAGCTTCCAGTAGAGTACGTCGAGGAGATTGACAAGTTCATGAAGTCCATGGAGGGCGAGGTGGGCAAGGCTCAGCTCAAGAACATACTTGAAGACGCCGACATGGCCAGGAGCGGCTCAAGACCCATGTGTCAGGATACCGGAATCATAGCATTCAAGCTGGAGGTCGGTGACAAGTTCCCATTGAGGAGCGAGCTGAAGGAGATCCTCGTCGAGGCAACAAAGAAAGCCACCGAGCAGGTCCCACTCAGACCCAACGCGGTTGATATGTTCAAGGGCAACACCGGTAACAACATCGGACTGAACGGTCACGTGCCCATCATATACTGGAAACTGGTCAAGGGAAGCGAGCTAAATATAGTGGCCTTGCCCAAGGGCGGCGGGAGCACAAACATTGCAGCCCACAGAATGCTCAAACCCGGCCTCGGTATCAAGGGCGTGAAACAGTTCGTCATAGAAGCGCTTGCAAAGGCGGGAAGCCTCGGATGCCCACCGTACTTCGTCGGCGTTGGAGTCGGCGGCGGGGAGGACCTGTGTATGAAACTGGCTAAGGACGCGCTCCTGAAGCCCTTCAAGGTCAGAAGCAGCGACCCCAAGGTAGCTGCTATTGAACAGGAGCTTCTGAGTAAACTCAACGAGCTGAAGATAGGCGCAATGGGCCTCGGGGAGGGACCAAGCGTGCTGGATGTTCACTTTGAGTTCGCGTCCCGGCACCCGGCCAGCCTACCCGTTGGTGTCGTCATCAGCTGCTGGGCGCTGAGGCACGCAAAAGCGACCATATCAGCTGACGGCTCTGTGTCCATCGACACTACTGCCTAATTTTTCCACAGGGTGTTTGAACGGCCCCTACTCTCCGATTTGTTATATAGCTGGAATACGTGTACCAACCGATTACAATGGAGAGGACTGGACTCGATTATGCGAATAAACTCCACGCGGAAGACCCTTTAGCTGGGTACAAGGAACGGTTCTACATCCCGGAGAGGAATACCCTTGACATGGATGGCTTGACCAAGTCAATCAAACCCATCATTTACATGGACGGGAACAGCCTGGGGCTCGCTTCAAAGGACGTCGAGGAGGAGATGAAAGCCGAGTTTGAGAGATGGAAGGACCTCTCAACACGCAGAAGCGGCGTTGATAAGAAGGCAGCGGAGCTCCAATCAAAACTTGTAGGTGCAAAGCCGGAAGAGGTCATAGTCACAGGCAGTGCCTCCGTAAACGTACACGCGCTGGTCTCAACATTCTACAAACCCGAGGGCAAGAGGACCAAGATCATCGGGGACGAGCTCAACTTCAGCAGCGACATCTACGCTCTCGCATCTCAACTCCGTCTCAAGGGAAGGGACCCAAAGGAAGACCTCATCATCGTCAAGAGCAGGGACGGCAGGACCATCTCCGAGGACGATATAATCGCAGCCATGAGCGACGAGGTCAGCGTCTGCCACCTCCCCAGCGTCTACTTCGTGAGCGGTCAGCTCCTTGACATCAAGCGACTCACTGAGGCGGCTCACGAGCACGGGATAATAATCGGGTATGACTGCTGCCACAGTGTCGGTGTCATTCCCCACGAGTTCCATGAGTGGGGCGTAGACTATGCCCTCTGGTGTAACTACAAGTACATGAACGGCAGCACAGGGTCTATCGCCGGGCTTTTCGTCCACGAGAAGCACTTTGACGTAACACCCGGACTACCAACATGGTGGGGAAACAGCCCAAGCAACAGGTTCGATTTCGAATCGGAGTGGACCTCAACAGGAAACGCTGAGTCATGGCACCTTGGAAGCAACCTTGGTATCGGGTTCGGTGTCTCACCTGTTTACGCGAGCAGCAAAATGGTCGTTGAAGCCGGTCTGGACCGGATAAGGGAGAAGAGCCTCAAAGCAACGGACTACCTGATGTATCTGGTAGACGAGTTGCTGACCGGTCGCCCCTATAACTACAGTGTCGGTAACCCACGTGAGGCCGAGAGGCGGGGTGGACATGTTGCAGTTGAGCACGAGGAGGCACGCAGGATCAGTATGGCACTTGCAGACCGTGGTATCATACCGGATTTCCGCCCACCGAAGGTGATACGCCTTAGCCCTATCCCATTGTACTCCAGTTACCAAGAGATCTGGGAGGTCGTGCAGCACCTCAAGGCCGTTATCGACAACAAGGAGTACCTGAGGTACGAGGCTGACAAGAAGGAAAACTTCTAACACCTTACTTATTTTCTCAATATCTATCTACTTTTGAATTCTTTTGCTGTTCTCAGTTATGATTAATAGGCGCGTTATCAAATGAACCCTAATCATGTCTCTTTCATGGACCCTGGCTATTGAGGCTCTTAGCTGGATCGAGTTGGAGCGTCTCACAGAGGATGCAGCCATCAGGAAGACTGTTAGACAACTAAAAGTTCATGACCGTGATGTTGTAGATGAGGCGCATTCACTAGTCTACGAGACCATGATGCGTCGGAACGCCATCGATTACATCGTTAACTATGCAATAGAGCCTCAGAGTCTGGGCAACATGAACATAGGGCTCAGAAGCTACCTGCGTTTGTTCACACATCTCGCACAATACGGGAAGAGTTCACTGTCCGATGCATACGAGTTATCCGAGTACGTCAAGGGGCTCCTGCATCACAAGGAGCTCAAAAAGGTGGAGTCCGCCATAGAAATCATACCATTCGCCAACGTACCCTTGGAAAACATGCAAGGTGTCCAGAAGCTAGCCTTCACTCACTTTCACCCTCGCTGGTATGTCGAGTACCTGAGCAAGAGTTTTGGACCGACCTTTGCCCAAGACCTGATCAGGCACATCGAGTATCCCCGTTACCTCAGGATAAACACCCTCAAAGCAGGCGCAAAGACTGCTGATGATCTAATCAAACAGGGATTCCAGTTAGAGAAAGTGCCCGAACTGAACCACACCTACAAGATTGTTGAGGGTGAAGGAATTACCGATCAGGATGGATACAAGAACGGGCAATATATCATTCAGGACAAGGCCAGCATCCTCGTGGGAGAGGTTGCGTCCCCTAAACCTGGTGAAACCGTACTGGATGTCTGCGCAGCGCCTGGAATGAAGACAAGTCACATGGCGCAGATGATGGAGAACACGGGGGAGATCATTTCCGTGGACTACAATGAGCGTCGGCTTGGTAGCTGGGAAAACTTGCTGGACAAGCTGGGGGTTGAAAACGCAAGTTCTGAACTCGCTGACGCCACCCAGCCAGACTATGTTGCAGATGTTGATGCTGATATTGTCACCGTTGATCCACCATGCACAGGAACAGGACTATTACACAAGATTCCAAGCTCAAAGTGGAGGCTGACAAGGCGCAGCGTGGAAAGTATGGTGAATCTTCAGATGAGAATTCTTGAGAACTCTGCCAGTTACCTAAAGGACAGTGGCACATTGGTGTACAGCACATGCAGTATCACCCTAGAGGAAAACGAGGGTGTGGTGAATAACTTCATGTCCAATAACCCTGAATACGAGCTTGTGGATGCAACTCCAAGAATCGGTGTCCCCGGCTTGAACGGGCTTGAAAAGGCTCAGCGGCTATACCCCCACATACATGGGTGCAACGGTTTCTTCATAGCGAAACTCGTGAAGCGTTTATAGGACGCAGTCAGGAGAGAAAGGGTATGCGCGTCAAGGTCAGGATGCTTGGGGTCTTCAAGGAGACCGGAAAATCCAAGGATTCATCTGTGGATGTGATGGTTGGGTCCTCAATTGGTGATGTAATCAACACGGTAATCGGTGACAATGATGCGCTACGCACCATTCTATGGGACAAACAGGTTGACAGCCCGTTCCCAAACGCGCTTGTAATGTTGGATGGAGTCGAAGTAACCAACCTCCAAGGCATGGATACCCCTGTTTCGGATGGACAGGAGCTTGTCCTCCTCTCCGTTGTCCACGGCGGCTAGGTTTTTATCCCGCCCGTCCAACATCCAAGCGATGTCCAGCACATGTACCCGCTGTAATTCAAAGCCTTCCGCGTACTTTCGCCCCTACTCTGGCGAGCGGCTGTGCAATGGCTGTTTCAACGAGACCATCACAGAGCGGGTGAAGAGGACAATCAACAAGTACAAGATGTTCGAGTACGACAGCAGGATCGCCATTGGGGTCAGTGGTGGTAAAGATAGCCTTACCTTGCTGAGGCTGCTCCACAAGATTGAAGCGAGGCAGCCAAAAGCCGAGCTGATAGCCGTCTGCATAGACGAGGGCGTTAGCGGTTACAGGGACGAGGCTCTGAGGATTGCTGAGAAGAACTGCAGGGAGCTTGATATCGAAATGCATGTTCTCAGCTTCAGTGGTCTTTTTGACGAGACCATGGACGAGATCGCCGTCAAGGAAAGGGAGCTTGGTGCATGCAGCTACTGCGGTGTATTAAGGAGGCGGGCACTCAACGAGGCGGCGAAGAAAGTGGACGCCGACAGGCTGGCTACTGGTCACAACCTGGACGACATGGCCCAGTCAGTGCTCCTCAACGTGATGAGGAACGATATCAAGCGAATCCACGCCTTCAATCCTGGTGGCCATCAGCTCGGGGAATACGTGAGGCGGGTGAAGCCACTGTGCGAGGTACCCGAGAAGGAGACCTCATATTACGCGTTCATCAACAACCTTGAGTTCCAGAGCCTCCCATGCCCCTACGCCGACGAGGCCATGAGAACGGATGCGAGACGTTTCATCAACCAGATGGAGCACAAGAGACCCGGGACAAAGTTCACAATGTACCAGACTGGCTTAAAGCTCAAGTCACAGTCCACTCCTACTGGAATAATCAACAAGTGTCGGATATGCGGTGCCCCGACCACTCGTGAGGTGTGCCGGTCCTGCGAGCTGAGCAAATCGCAGGTTTTATAGACTCTAAATCTAACACCATTTTGTGGAGACTCTAGTCAAGAAAGGACATTGCGCGTTCTGTAAAACCGAGATACGCTCGACCCTGAGCCAGGGTCCGCACCCCAAGACCAAGGCTAAGTATTGCCCCAACTGCGGGGCACAGCTCTGGATGGTACACGACTGCGGCACTCCGCTGCGGTACGAGGATAGGTATTGCACAAAATGCGGCGAGCCAAACCCCATCTACCTTGACAACGACCCTGATTACTTCGCTGACCCAGTAGAGGAGTAACTCCTCATCCCCCTATTTTAGTTCAAAGAGATAGCCTGTGTGGGACATGCCTCAAGGGCTGTATCAACACACGGAAGCATGAGGTTCGCGTCTTCACATATCTCCGATTTTCCTGTGTTGTCTCTCTGGAACACATTTGGACAGATGGACATGCAAGCTCCGCACGATATGCATTTTTCTTTGTCGATCAGAACCTCTCCACCGGACTCCTTGACCCAGTATGGTGATTTGATGTAATTGTATGCCTCCTCTGCTGCTGTCACTCCCTCGCCCAATGCGGGAAGGATCTGCCTGGCCTTTCCAGAGTACTCCACAATGTCACCACATGCAAAAATACCTGATATGTTGGTGTTCATGTTGGCTTTGTCGATGATAATGTGGTTCCCATCGTTCTCGACCCCAGCCTTGTCAACCAGTGACAGGTCAGGCGAAAACCCGATGTTGATGACCACCAGGTTGACATCCAACTCGTAAGATTTGTTGTCCTCGTTGTTGTAGAGCGTGACCTTACTAAGTCGGTCCTCTCCGTGAATCTCCTTCAGTTCAGTGTTAGTGCGGACCTCGACAAGTGAGTTCTCAAGGACCTCAAGATTGGATTCGATGGCCCTTAGACTTCCTCTGCGATGGATCATTATGACCTTGGAGACGCTGCTGAGCCCTATGGCGTTCTCAACTGCAGAGTCTCCACCACCCACTACCAGGACTGTCTGACCCCGGTACATGTCCATGTTGGGGACCGCGTAGGTTACTCCTTTGTTCTCGAACTCCTTCTCACCGGGCACCCCCAGTTTCCTGGGCTCGAATAAACCCATGCCGATGGCAAGTATCACAGTCTTAGTAATCAACTCGCCACTCGGCGTTGATATCCTTAACATCTTGCCCTCCTTGACGATGGACTCCACAGGTGTGTCCTCTTTCATTGGAACGTTCTTGTACTTGGCGTGGTGGACCATCCTGTCTGCCAAATAGCCGGCTCTGATTTCTGGGTATGAAGAGTAATCGTAGATGAATTTTGTCGGATAAAGCTGGATAAGCTGGCCACCAAGTTTTCTCCCCTCCACGAGCAAGACGGACAGGTGGTGGTTCATACACCTGATCGCTGCTGTTATCCCTGCCGGTCCACCCCCAACGATCACGACATCATACTCTGGAAGAGAACTCGATTCACTGCTCCCGACTTTTCCCATAACTGAACCTCGGTCTATACAAGTTCAGGGTCATCCGTCAATAAAAATTAGTTTGAATACTGGTTTGATCATGTTCTGTACAAGTGAATTAAAATAGTTCCTTGATTATCTTTGAAGAAATTATAGAGTGATTGATAATGGGAAAACATTCCGATATCCTGATTAAAAATGGTTTCATCGTCACAATGGACGAGGACAGTAAGATTCTGCCCAGCGGCGATGTCCACATAATTGATGACAAGATCGTCGAGATAGGCGAGAACTTGAAGGTTCCAGACCCCGAATACACTGTTGACGCTGAGCACCATGTGGTGATGCCAGGTTTCGTCAACAGCCATAGCCACCTGCAGCAGTACTTCAGGGGAGTTTACGAGCTCATGGGTGATTTCTTCGGGACAAACCTACCTCTTGAGGGGTACAGGCAACCTCACCAGATGGAGACCATGGGTTTAGCCTCATGCGCCGAGTTCATCTACGGTGGGTCCACCACGAGCATGTTGATCTACACCTATCCTGATGGTTACGCCAAGGCTGTAAACGAGGCGGGTAACCGCTGTATCATAGCTGGTGACGTGGAGCACGTGAGCTTAGAGAAGCTCAAGCACGGCGTCTTCGAGTACCTCCCGGAGAAGAGGGACGCAGCCGTCAAGAGAGCAAAGGACCTTTACCACAACTGGCATGGAAAGGCAGACGGCAGGATCACCGCCATCATGTGCCCAAAGGCACCCGACATGACCGAGCCAGACGTGTACCTCGATATGAAAGAATTCGCCGACAAGCACGGTTTGGGGGTTACTTCACATCTGAGCCAGAGCCAGCGTGAATACAAGCAGGTACAAAAGCTATACGGCAAGACACCACCACAGCATCTGTATGACTTGGGTATCATGGACGACAATTTCACTGGAGCCCACCTCACATATGGTACTGCAAAGGATTTCAAGTTGATAGCAGAAACAGGCGCAGGAATACTCCACTGTCACAGCGTTGAGAGCCCAGTTATCGATTGGATCGATTTGGGAATCCCAATAGGGTTAGGGACAGACGACTACTTCCATGATATGCTTGACCTCATGAGAAAGCAGAGGAATGGTGTAATGGCTAGGGCTTCAAAGGCAGGAGGTTACCTGGGTATGATAAACGCTGGACGCGCATCCGCTCGCCCAGACTTTTACACGATGCTTGAACTGGCAACAATCGGCGGAGCAAAGACCCTCGGGTTGGGCGACGAGGTTGGAAGCCTTGAGATTGGAAAGAAGGCTGATATCATCACATTCGATTTGATGAATCCCTACATTATCCCAACGAGGGATCCAATCACAAGCGTATTCCTGTATGGGACTCCTGGCGACATCGACAACGTCATCGTTGACGGCAGATTCCTAAAGAAGGACAAGAAGATGACCACCATCAACATGAAGGAGGCTCTACTGGCCGCCCAGGGAACATGTGATGAGATCATCGACAAGTTCTTCGAGGAGCACCCCGATCAAGGGAAGCTATGGAAAGCGAAAGCCAACCAAGAATCCACAAATATCGGGACATCATCTACTATTTAGCTTGTCCAAACCACGCGTAGTTGTCAGTCGCTGCCTCGGTTATGAGGCATGCAGATACAACGGCGAAATTATTGATGTTTCTTGGCGCAATGAACTTGACAAGTTAGCCGATGTCATCACCGTTTGCCCCGAGATGCATGCAGGTCTCGGCGTCCCGCGTACACCCATCAACCTCTACAGGAAAGATGGGTATATCCATGTCAATCAGGACGAGACAGGACTTGATGTAACTAAGGTGCTTGAGAAGGCTTCTGAAGATTTCTTGTCAAATCAAGGAAAGGTTGACGCCTTCATCCTGAAAAGCAAGTCCCCTTCCTGTGGTCTTGACACGACCAAGATAATGTGGGGCGATTCTATTGAGATTGGTTCGGGAGTATTCGCTCAGAAGGCGATGGAAAAGTACTGTGACGCCGTCTTCATAGACGAGTCTGGGTTGGCAGAGGAGGGTGTTGATGCTTTCATTGAACGAGTCTAGGCCGTGTTCCTCTTGTGCATGCCCTTGAGCATGGCTATTTGGCCGCTGTGGTGAACGACCTCCCTGAGAAGGTGGAACAGGAGGTTCTTTGTGATCAGTTCCCTACCCCAGAGCTTTAGTTTTGCATCCAGCCCCGATTCATCCAGTCCCTTGATACCATCAATGACGATTCTTTTCGCCTCGTTCAGGTCTTTCAGTAGCTCCTCGTACGTGTGAGGGATATTCTCGTAATCGTCGTCCCATCCATCGGGGTTGACTGTCCCATCGATAACCTGTGGGATAAGTAGTAACGCGATTCTTGTGGTGTGGGTCAGGATAGTCTGGATACCTTTTTCCCCCTCGATGGGCTTCCAGTTCAGCTGTTCGTAGTTCAGGCCGCTGACGTTCTCTATGAACGCGTCGAAAATGAAATCCGCGTGCTCCGCGAAAATATTTGCCATGGTACTAGAATATGTACCCTGTTGAAAACATTTTATCACTCAAGAAATGCATCGTTATCTTTACTATAGCATACCCGTTTGTGTTGTCATAATAATATCCACTACCGTTGAAGAATGTTTGATATGGTTTAACTCACCAAATTATAGGACTCATTTTTTTATGCATTTAGGGCATGGGCGATACGGCGTGTTTACCGGTTCTCTAGTGTATTCAACCAGATTTACTTTGTATTCTCTATGGGATACAAGTTCCGGGCATTGCCTGTCCTGGTGGTAAACAGACTCAAACATCCATCGGTAGTATCGTTGAGACACGGTTCTCATAATATCATATTCTTTAATTAAAGTCTCTACGGTACTCGCAGTCCATTGAGTCCCTGCTTTCCATAAGTTGGGAACGTTTAACTGTCTTAAGGAATACCTGATGGTTATTAGGTGATATTCTGGTGGACTTGTGGGCTTGGATGAACGACCTGGTATCCAATTACGGCTACCTTGGAGCTTTCTTCATCTCCACTTTCGGAAACTTCACCGTATTCTTCCCCGTTCCATTCGTTCTCACCATTTATGCCTTCGGCGCGACTCTCAATCCCCTAATGCTAGGCTTGGTCTGCGGGCTCGGGTCCACTGTTGGTGAGTTTAGTGCCTACCTCATCGGAATGGGTGGAAGGAAGGTACTGAACGACCGATATGGGAGTCAGTTGGAGACAGCGAGAAAGCTTGTCGCGAAATACGGGGTGACAGTTATCTTCCTCTTTGCATTGCTTCCACTGCCCGATGACTTGATCCTCATCCCGCTGGGCATGATGAAGTTCGATATCAAGAAGGCAATAGCTGCCATGTTTGCGGGAAAGTTCCTGATGTGCACAGCTGTCGCCTACGCCGGAAGGTACAGTTACAGTACCATCAAGGACATCTTTGCTTCAAGCGGCTGGCTCGGTGGTGTATTATCCACCGGGTTGATGGTGGTCATCATCTACGTGATGCTGAAAATAGACTGGTCAAAATTCATTGAAGAGGATCTTGAGCTCGTTTAGAGCTCTGAGAAGCTATTGACCGTGTTCCAGTCCAGCTTCTTCAGTAGCTCAACGAGCAGCTTGATCATGTTCTCGGTGTCCTTGAGGCTCAGCAATCCGATATGGCTGTGGATGTGTCTTGTGGGTACTGTCAGAACCACCGATGGGCAGCCAGAACTGTTAACATGGATCCTACCAGCGTCCGTTCCTCCTCCAGCCATCTGGCTGAGTTGGATAGGTATCTGCACCTGGGATGCGATATCTAGGACGAACTCCTTGAGCCCCTGGTTTGGTATCATGCTCCTGTCATAAGTAATCATACCGGGTCCCTTCCCCATCTTGGTAGCCGCCTCATGAGGCTTGATCCCCGGCACGTCGCCCGCGATATCCACCTCAAGTACTATTGCAACGTCGGGGTTCACCGTCTGCGCTATTGTCTGTGCCCCCCTGAGACCTACCTCCTCCTGGACCGTCGCCGCGCCTATGATGGTATTGGGGTGGGCTATGCCCTGCTCCTTGATCCTGCGTATTGCCTCCATGATGACGAATGTCCCAATCCTGTCATCGAACGCCTTGCCCATGCCCACCTTTCCATCGTGAAGAGTTTGGAACGGGCTCCAAGGGACAACCGGGTCTCCTACCCTGATACCTGCCTCCTCGACCTCTTCCTTGGTGCTGACGCCGATATCGATGTACATGTTCTTCTTGACGACCACCTTTTTTCTCTCTTCCATTGGTATGATGTGAGGTGGCTTTGAGGCGATGATGCCAATGACGTCGCCCTTCTTTCCCCTTATTATCACTTTCTGGGCTAATAGTACCTGGTCCCACCAACCACCCAGCTGGTTGAAAGTGAGAAAACCCTCCTTTGTGATCGACGAGATAATGAAACCGATCTCATCAGTGTGCCCAGCAAGGAGCACCTTGGGGCCATCACCGTTGAGCTTGAAGGCAACCGAGCCCAGTTTGTCAGTGATGATCTCATCAACGATGGGCTCTATCTCCTTCTTAACGATCCTGTTTATCTCTCTCTCGAATCCTGATGGACCGAATGCATCCATCATCTTCGCCATGAGCTTTAGTTCTCTCTTGTCCATATATATCAGGAAACACTCTGCGTTTTCAGCGTTTATCGGTTGTCATCAGGCGTTTATCAGGGTTTAATAAGCATTCTTTCAAGTTTTGAAATTTATTTATGGTTTTAACATGAATACGCAATAGTTTATAGTCTTTGGAGTACTAATCCGGTAAAATTTTACTGGTTCATGCAATTCATATTGATCAATGGGCACGGAGACCTCCTAAATCCCTGTTTTTAAGGTGAATGAATAAACTTGTCCGATGTTTGGAGGGGTTGATTATACTATTTAATCTGAGAATAGGGTCTGGGAGACTTTATATTCTTGTCACAAGAGATAATGGAAAAGCGGAGCGTGGCTGAGCGGGCGACTGTCGTCCCTCGTTGCCGTTGGGGTGTCCCGCTCCGGTAGCCCAATACTTCTTCGGGAGACCTTACTGTTCCTCAGGAGCCCTGTACCCACTAGCCAGCTCTAGTTTAGGGGCGATTGAACGGGTTTAAAAGACTATTCTTACATTCGGTGAGAATAACTCAATTCATTAAAAAATATTTAAAGTACGATTTTAGAATATGCATTTCTATGCAGAGAAACATCTTTTTCACCGTACTCTGGCTTCAATTAGCGTTAACGATTTTTTTTCCGCGGAAAGTTTCCCCCGCACACCTATCGGAATGGTGGCAATTGGGTTCGTGTGACCGAAATCAAACTGTGTGATGACGGGGATTCCTAAACCATCCACAACGTCCCCCACAATTGACTCAATACTCTGATCGCCCTTCAAGCCAAGTATCTCGGGAATACGTCCAACCACCAGTCCCGATATCTCATCAAAGACCCCCAAGTGTTTCAGGTGGCGTAACTGTCGGGTAATGTTGACTGCCCCCACGTCCTCCTCGTCGCACTCGATAAACAGAATGTTGCCTTTGAGGTCGGGCCAATACTTGGTTCCCGCTAGGCATAGCAGCGTCCCTAAGTGTCCTCCTATGAGCCTGCCCTCCGCCTCTCCCTCGTTAACAATGCCCCATCCGGGGTTCTGCCTCTCCTTGATGGGTTCCTCAGGGTGCTTCCAGTAGAATGGATCATCAATGAACGTAGGAGATGCCCTGATTTCTATTTCCTCACTCTCTGTCATGGTCACCTGCTTGAACAGGTCAACCTCCCATGACATGAGGAATTTGTGTGTGAACGTTATAAACGCCGGTCCTTGGAAGTTCACCAATCCCGCCTCCTTGTATAGTACCGTGTTCAGGATTGTGATATCGCTGTACCCCACGAAGACCTTGGGGTTTTCCCTAATAGCCCGATAGTCAAGGTAATCAATGATGTCGTTGCTGTTGAACCCACCCCAGCAACACATGATTCCGTCAACGGAGTTGTCCAAGAACGCATCCATAAGGCTCTCGGCTCTCTCAACCGGCTTCCCAGCCGTGCCTTTGTAGGTCCGATAGACGTTTGGATCAATCTCCACGTTGAAACCGAGTTTCTCAAGGTTTTTGACGCCTGTTTCCGCTGCTGGCTTGGCAAGGGATGCCATGCTGCTTGCTGGGGCCACGATTCTGATCGTGTCTCCTTTCCTCAGTCTATTGGGCTTGATGAGCTCCATGGGAAATAAGATGGATTCGAGGGGTTAAATCATTCGAGCAGCTCGATGACCTTTCTCGCTGATGTCAGGTAACCTGAGTGACCGATCATCTGCGTCCTGGGGCGTGTCTTGTTAGGTGCAACCGTGATTTCCCTAAGCAGCAGCTCGATGGTCTCGATCTCTATGAATGGGAGGCTGTTCAGCATCTCTGTGGTCTTCATGACCTGATCGATGGTGGGGCTGAACGACATAAACACGCCGCTCCCCGCAAGTGCGTCCCACGCGGACCGTACGACTTTCCAGGGCTGTGACATGTCAAGAAAAACCGCGTCAACGTCCTTGTTCGGGATGCCTTTCGTGATATCCTTGATCTCCAGCTCAACCCATGGCATCAGGCCGGATTTATCGATGTTCCTGGCAGCCACCTTTTGGTGCCTCTCACTGATGTCGTAGCTGTAGATCATGCCGTTCGGCCTGACGGAGTTTGCCATTGCCATCGTCAGTGCACCGCTCCCGGTCCCAGCTTCAACGACTTGGCTACCCGACCCCAGGTCCATCTGGAGCAGGATGTAACTGATGTCCTTGGGGTAAAGAACCTGTGTCCTCCTGTCCGTCTTCAGCACTCTGTCCCTGATGAGGGGCTTCAGCACGTAGAAGGCCATACCCAGGCTGCTGGTCACCACCATCCCGAAGGGCTTCCCGATGAGGTCACCCAACTCTATGAAGCCCTTTCTTGTGTGGAATTTTTCACCTGTTACCACCTTGAGCTTGTAGTTTTGTTTGTGGTCGAACACGAGGTAGATCTCGTCGCCTTCCTTGATGTTGGTCATATTGGACGTGAATAGTCTCTCTGGAATATATCTCATACTCCCTAAGCCACAACTTATACGTCCGAACCCCCAATTTTGCCAGCATGAAAGACTTGATCGAGTACAATAAGTTCAGGCATAGGATGAACGACAGGATAACCAACAGCGGACACCTCGGGCTTAAACGTTTCTGGGCGCTAGACGGGAGGGCTTATGAGCCAGGCGAGCTGGACGAGAAGACCCTGGAGTTCTGCGGGCTGACAACCAGCATGGTGTTAAAGTGCGATGACTGTGTCACATACCATCTAATCAGGCTCATCCAGCTGGGCGCAACAGACAACGAGCTGTATGAGTCCCTTAACGTGAGCCTCATCGTCGGCGGGTCAATAACGATCCCCCATATCCGAAGGGCATTTGAGACCATAGATTCATGTCGCGAGTTACAGAAGACAGACCCCGAGCTGACGGCACTTCTCTAACCATCATCTCTAGAATTGTGTCCACCATGTCCGGGGTCTACTAACCCCACTACATTTCCATTTTTATCTAGACTAGTTTGTAGACCCTGGACATCTGGGTTTACCGGGTAGGACCCATCTCTTGTTGTACTATATCGTGTTTTTTCAAACCTGCCAACAAGCTCCACCCCCCTCCACACACGAAAACGATCCCCATCTTGATGCTCACGGGTGTACAACGTTAACCTGCTTTCCCGAACATACACCGTTTTCTTGAACTGTTCAACGAATTTTCGTTCTGAAAAAGGAACAAATCCTTTCTCAAGGCAATACGAGTAGAAAGCTTTGATCACATCCTGTTTTATCTCGATGTTTTCATGTGACTCAACTATATGGTTGTTACAAAACCCGTTTACGGGGTCGCTCATTGTCATGTAAAGCTCTTTTCTCTCCATAACCTCCTCAGGCTCCTCAAGATAGCCTCTTTCAAGAGCCCGATTTAGGCCTTCAAGAGCCCAGTAAAAGACACCACTCAACTCCTCCTCCGAGCAAAGAACCTCAAACAAGTCGCATTTCTAGGTTTTTCGGAGATAAAAGGACCAAATACGGTTTTGAGAGTGTTTAGACTTGAAAGTATTATCGCTCTTAACTTTAAATGAAGGCCCCACCGAACACCGAACACCCAGAACCACGGTTCCCAGAATCAAAGACACGACCCCTCCCCTGGACCTGACTCCGTACGAGCGAATATCTTGGAGGGCCCAGCAATGGAGTCAATACTGTGGGTCTACCCCGTCCTCGACTCTTTTTTATAGACCTGTGGGGCATCCCATAGACAAGGTGTGAAACGTGTCAAGGTACGAGGAGCTGGGCGTGGACATTAAGAAGAAAGGTATTGAGAGCTTCAAATCGGTTGTCGAAAACTTGTACCCAGACGCGTTCTGTGTCATCCAGAGAGACCCCCATGACCCCGGTATGGGGCTCGTAACCCATACTGACTCTGCCGGAAGCAAGCCCATCATGTCCTATATCAACTACAAGGAGACTAGGGACGCTTCATGGTTCGGTGGCCTGGCTCAGGATGCATTAGCCATGAACATCAATGATCTGGTCTGCGTAGGAGCTGACCCTGTTACATTTGTTGATTACGTAGCGTTCAACACTCTGCTCATCGATAGGGTTGAACTTCTCAAGGCGCTTTCCGCCAGCTTCGGTGACTGCCTTGATGTGCTCAATAGTGAAAATACTCCTGTCATGTTTGCCGGTGGCGAAACCGCCGACCTGCCAGACCTGCTGAGAACTATCGATGTATGTGTTACCATGTTCGGTCGGATGCCACTCACCAATGTTATCTCGGGCGACAATATCAGGCCCGGGGATGTCGTCATAGGCGTACGTAGCGGTGGCACGATCAGGTATGAAAAAGGTGAGAACAGTGGGATTATGAGCAACGGACAGACCTTGGCACGGACAAGCCTCATGACCTCTGAGTATGTGAGAAAGTATCCTGAGATATCCCATCCAGCCAAGGGTAGATACACTGGTAGCTTCAAGTATGATGATTATGTCGATGAGCTGGGGTCAATGGTTAGTGAGGCACTGCTTTCGCCAACCCGCCTTTTTTCACCAATCGCCCTAAAAGTGCTTGGGAAACACCATGGAGCAGTTCATGGGATGGTCCATAACACTGGTGGTGGAAACACGAAATGCCTCAGGATGGGGAAAGGAATCAACTACGTCAAGGACTCGATGCCTGACCCTGACCCCATATTCGAGCTAATCAAAAAAGAGTCCGGAGTTACATGGGAAGAGATGTACCAAGACTTTAGCATGGGCGTGGGTTTCGAATTCATAGTTGACCCAGAATCAGCAGAGGACATTCTATCTGTTATCGAGGGCTACGGTGTAGGGGCGTCAATCATCGGGAAATGCCTAGAGGCCGAGGATCATAACACACTGAAGATTGAGTCCAGCAAAGGCTCATACAACTACAAATAGAACATCACGCGTTCCGAATTAGAAGTGGCCTCAGTGTAACTCTGTTTCATCACTGGTCAATCAAATGCCTTCACATCATCGGCCGATGAGTTAACTCGCTGGGGGTGTGTTAAACGTTACCCTAATCGATGCTGATGAGCTTACCCCGGTCGTTAGGCATCTTTTTGAAGGTGATCTCAAGGACGCCGTTTCTGAACGATGACTTTGCGGTAGACTTGTCGATGTCCACGGGGAAGACCAACTCCTTGAAATATTTCCTATCCACGTTATCGACCTCTATTGTGAGAATGTAAGCCTGTGCCTGAATGATTATGTCATGCTTCTCCACACCTGGGAGCTCAGCAATCACCTTGATGGTCTCTTCGTCCTCGATGACATCCACCAGTGGCTCCCTCCTATCATGAAGATTCAGAGACTGCTTCTCCTCGATGCCCTGCTTCATGTTACCAAATTCCTTAACGACTGGTTTGCCGTCAGAGCCTATCTTGACGCTGTACCCATAAACGAAGGGACCGGAATCCATACGAGTGGAGCCCTCTGGGGTCCTAGTATCCTCTGGCATGTCTTCCAATTGTTTGATTGTCTCGGCCATCTCTCGTTCAAGTTCCTCCATGAGGCGCTCGAACTCACCGAACATGCTGGACCGCTTGCCGAACCGCTTGAACCACTCGTCCCAAAAACTCATGGTATGATTCTCATTATTTTTAATAAATTAAAGGATTCTGGATTGAAGAACTGTCCACACATGGTACTCAACTCCAATATTAACAGTCTCAAAATTCATTTTTAATTTGGTTTAAACATTATTTTAGCTTGAATCATTGCTCAGTTGCAATTTTCCATTGGTTGCGCGCGCGTCATCCATTGACGACTGACCCACTTTCCCTGGCGTGCGAGGATAAACTGATTGATAGTTATTGTTTGAAATAACTCCATTTTACCCTAGGTAATCCTCGTCTACGAAGCTCACCATTTAACTCTCCAAGATGGTGACGACTGTGCTCAAGCGAATACAAGACTCTACCTAACAATGTACTTCCAGTCCAAGGATACAACCGTTCAGGGCTGTGAAACAAATCATCATCAATACCTAGTATCCAATTTTCTAACTTTTCTTTAACCTCATCCAGATATTTCATTAGTTGCTCTTTACTTGGAAGTTGGTCAATTGAAGCTGTCTGCCAATCTAGGTTGAATCGATATCCGTGAGTGAATACATCAGGAATCATAACTGAGTAGAAGTCAAGTGTTTCAATGCCATGTAGTATTTGTCGAGCAGGAACTAGGTAGTCTATCTCACCAGTTCCCCATTCCTCGTCAGGGATAGTATTGATCGCATCCGAGTACATTTGCCAAGTTAAGGCCAGATTTTCTATAATTGAGTCACTAATTTTTGTGGATGCTTCACTCATTTTACATCAAGTAATGAGATATGGTGAAGTTTGGATAAAGTATTGGATTATTGTTGATGAGACGATAGGCCTCAAATACACAGATTTGAACAATGGGAAAATATCTCAAATTTCCTCAAAACATGGTTATAATTCTCGTATATTTGGGATAAAGGTTATACATTAACTCTTGTTCCTAGATTAATGGAGTGAATCAATTGAACCCAGCTATATGGATATGCTGCTTTGTAGCCCCATTCGTCACCATATTCTTACCTATGATAATGAAGGCACAAAAAGAGAAAGAAGAAAAACAACGACGTGAGCAATAAATGAATCCAACAGGAATTGTAATAATAGTTGTCTTATTGGCAGTCATATCTAGAAACCTCAGAAAAAACCGAAGATAATACGATTAAAACCTTGTATCTGGGAGGCTAATATCCTCTATTGGAAACGGATTACAAGTGGGGTTGTGAGCAGAAAACAGGATGAGGGAAAAGGTAATTCACGAATGACTAAGGTTCTCGATTAAAGTCTGGTCTGTGAGCACTCAGCCAAATTTTCACGGAGAAAGAGGAATCCTAGTTATCTGCCCCTGAACACCGGTCTTCTCTTCTCAATGAAAGCAGATGTACCCTCTCCTTTGTCCTCAGTCTCAAAGCACTTGACAAAGAGCTCAGATTCCAGCACATCACCCTCTCCAATATCACCATACGAGCTGAAGTTCACAAGCCGTTTATAGAAACCAATAGCTATCGGCGCGTGTCTAAAAATCCTCTCCACCAACTTCCTCGCTTCCAACCATAGATTCTCATGCTTCACGACTATATTCACCAGGCCAAACCTGAGTGCCTCCTCAGCGTCAATGGCCCTGCCTGTGAAGAAAAGCTGTTTCGCCCTTTTTGGACCGACGATTCTCGGAAGCCTCTGGGTACCACCGAAGGGCGTGGTAATGCCCAAACTTGCTGAGGGTTGCCCAAACTGTGCTTTCTCGGATGCTATGACAAGATCGCATGCGATGGTGAGATCGCATCCAGCCCCTAGAGCGAGACCGTTAACTACCGCGATTATGGGCTTTGGGATGTTTTCCATCAGGTCAAGTATTCTGTGAGTCAATGAGGCAAAGCCGACTGCGTCGCTACTGTCCATACTGTTGAGTGCTTTTATGTCTCCGCCTGCCGAGAACGCTCTATCTCCCTCTCCTGTGATCATCATCGCCCAGTACTCGTCTGCTTCTGCAAAGTCTTTCAGGATCTGCTCTAGTTCGAGGAAGGTGTCCATTCTGAGTGCGTTAAGTACTTGGGGTCTGTTTATTTTGATTATGAGTACTTTTTCCTCTTTTTCCACGATTATATCTTTGAATGGCATCTTTTTTCAGTTAAGACCTTTTGATGTCTATCTATTTGATAGTTCTGGATACACATGTGTGCCTAGGTGAAGCCCTGGGCAGGGATCCTGCTGTATGATAATGACGTAAAACAGAGGGATAATATCATGAAAGCACGTTTCTAGATTATACGAGTTCCATAGAACTTCCAAGATAAAAGACTGGATATTAATAGCTAATACAATGCACATTCACTGTGTTGAGAAGGCGCGCGCTATTCCGATATAAGTATTAAAGAAAATATTAGAGGTAGAGCATCGGCTCTTTTCTTTCCTGGCCCCAGCCATTCATGAACTGGGATACCATCGGTGGGAATTTCACTGTCTTCGCATCTGTAGGGCAGACCTTGATACATGCCATGCATTTTATGCAGGTATCCTCGTCAGTTGCGTATGTTGATGGGTCCACCGCCTCGATCGGGCAGGCTTCCACACACTCGTTGCACTGAATGCATTTATCCGCGTTGTATGTCGGCCCCATTATCATCTTTTTTAGTCTTTCTCCGACCCACTCTGACCTATTCTTGTACTTGTCGCCGAACTTCAGCGGCTTGCCCTCGATATCAGCCTCTACCGGATCAACCATCTTCTCGGCTATCTTCCCTCCGAGGCTATGCGCCAACTCTAGGTCTGCCTCGTCTGGCCGACCTATTGCGCCTGCCTTCGCTAATGCATCGTGGTTGTACGAGTGCTGGGCGACAAACTGCGCGCCAGCAATGATCTTGAATTCTCTATCCCTGAGTAATTTGGACAACTCAGAGATATACGCCTCAGCTGACCTGTTTCCATAAACTCCTACCGGAACCGCCCATTTCCCTTTGCCTTCAAGCTTGAGGAATGGCTCCATTGCAATGAATGGTATGCTGCCCTCGTATACCGCTGAACCTACTATGACTAGGTCAGCATCCATTTTTCCATCGAAGGTTTTCCTCGTCTTCGGGTTTGTTATATCTACTGCGGGTAGTACCATCATCCCAGTGCCCTCAGCTACCTTGTCGAGGATCCTCTGGGTGGTCCTTGATGCTGAGTAGTATATGCATTGAACTTTCACGTTAATCACCAACACCTATCTTTGAAACTTATTTAACCATTGAGGTTAAAAATATTACCCTAAATTCTCTTGATAGCCATGTTTAAAGGCAATCGTGAAGGGGGTTACTTACCTTGACAATCCTCGTCAGCTACAGTGAGATCGCGCTAAAGTCCCGTTACGTGAGAAACCACCTTGAGCGGAGCCTTGCCCAGGACATCGTGAACCTCCTGAGGAGGCACGGCTACGAAAACGCCAAATCACACAGGAGGTATGGACGGATATTCATCGAGGGCGTGCCAAACGAGGCTGCTGACATAGTGAGAAAAGTCTTCGGAGTAGCAAATGTCATGCCCAGTACGAAAGTGGATACCGGATACGAGGCTGTGCTTGATGAGATAGTTAACGAGGCAAAGCGGGAGATGAAGGAGGGAGAAGGCTTCGCGGTCCGCCCCAAAGTGGTGGGTGAACACGATTTCGACAGCAGAGACCTCAGCTACGAGGGTGGCTCAAGGGTCATGGCTGCACTCAAGAACAGGAATATCCACGTTGACCTCACGAAGCCCGATATCACGCTATACGCCGAGGTGCGTGACAAAGAGGCTTTCATCTACAGTCAGATCGTCAAGGGAGTTCTTGGATTGCCCTACAATACACAGGGACAGGCGGTTGGCCTGTTCAGCGGCGGCATAGACAGCCCGGTTGCAGTGTGGATGTTGATGAAGCGGGGCGTGGGCGTGCTCCCACTGTTCATGGACCAGAGACCATTCGTCGGGGACAGCTATGTCGAGAGAGCGATAACCGCGTTCAAGCACATGGCGAACTACGTACCAAGATCATCATACAAACTCTATGCCGCGCCCATGGGCGACGTTATGCAGAGAATAACCGAGACCGAGGAGCCAAGGTTCACCTGTGTCATGTGCAAGCGGAGCATGTACAGGATAGCCGAGGAGTTCGCGAAGAGATACGAGGCCCTGGCTGTTATCACTGGAGAGAGCATGGGACAGGTGGCAAGCCAAACCCTGAGCAACATGTACGTATTGAGCAGCAGTATACAGCTGCCTATTCTGAGGCCTCTGGTCGGGCTTGACAAGATCGAGATAGAAGACATCGCCCGGGTAATTGGCACTTATAATTTGACCGCCAAGTCAACTGAAGGGTGCAAGGTAGTTCCAGAGGGTCCAGCTACTAGGAGCAGGATTGAGATTATTGAGGAACTTGAAACAGACCTTGACCTAGTAGCCCTCTGCAAGGAGGCTGCAGCGGGAATCTCAGTCATAGCCGAGGCATAAAAGGTTAAACAGTCCAACCACCTCAATCTCATAGAATAATATTGTCAAAACTATCAAGGGATGCTTTGAAAGACGCCGTTGAGGTGGATTTCAGCGAGGAAAAAGAGTTCTGGAACGAATACACGCTTAAGGACGGGACCACGTTGAAGGTCAAGCTGGTCCTCAGGGGAGTCAAGAGACTCACCAGATACGAGCCAGACGGCACACCTGTATACGTCATCAACAGCATGAACGTCGTCAGGGCCGTCAACGTCCCCCCAGAGATCAAGGCAAAACCCAAGAAGCGCGAGATGAACCCAGTCTAGGTGAAACCATGAAGCTCCGACTCGTCTCACACAGCCCTGATATCGAGACCACCATAGCCACCAGCATGAAGACCACCACAAGCGGGGCCATGCCGAGTACGCTATTCAACAGGTTCAAAGACAGACCAGAGAAGGTGGAGGATATAGTGGGCAGGATCGAGTTACAGCACGGGAACATTCTGGAGCATAACCGACTAGTCTGGAGCCTTGAGGCACCAAGGGACATGGTCCTGGATGTCATGCTGAGGACAAAGTACCTCAACTTCACGAAGCTAGGGAATGACAGGTGGGTCGTGAGCGGCAACCTACGATCAGTCATTGAGCTACACATAACCCACAGGGACGATTTCACGGAGACTCTTGTCGAGACCATCATGGAGGCGTCACCACGTATCTATGATTTCATCAGGAGGAGCGAGAAGTGAAAGGAGAACTCCTAACCCATACCCCTCTGAAAAAGCTGAAAGAAGCGTTTCCAGAGCTTGACTGGAAGGATTTACTACTCCACCTTAGCTACACCATCGCTATCGAAAAAGTGAGCAGGGCATGCAGCCACCAGCTGGTACGGCACAGGATCGCAAGTTTCAGTCAGCAGAGCCAAAGATATATCACAGTCCAGAGGTTATCCGAGAAAACTGTGGTACCTCCCACTGTTACCGAGTCAAGTATGGACGACTATCTCGGCGTCATTGATTATGCAAGCCAGGGATACCAGAAACTAGTTACAAATGAAGTACCACGAGAGGATGCCCGGTTCCTTCTGCCCAATGCTACTGAGACAAGCCTGCTGATGACAATGGACGGGAAATCATTGATGCATTTCATCGGGCTCAGGACATGTAACAGAGCACAGTGGGAAGTCAGAGAGCTATCTGACATTATCCTTTACCAGTTGAGGGAGGCCGAGCCAGAGATATTTAACAACGCGGGGCCCTACTGTTACCAGTTGGGCTATTGCCCCGAGGGCAGGCACACGTGCGGCAAGATGAAAGAGGTACTGGAGAGATACGACGTATGAAGTTACTGTTAGACGAAATGTTCAGCGGACTCAAGGAGTACTTTGAGGTACTAGGTTACGAGGTCACCACCGTTCACGATGTGGATCTTAAAGGCAAGATGGACAAGGAGGTCGCTGAGTACGCGAAGGAACATGGCCTCATCCTAATCACAGAGGACAAAAAACCCGCTGAGCTGGTCGATTTGCTTGGAGGCCGCTACTTCTATGTGGACAACAAGACGAAATCACAGATGATCCACGAGAAGATCAAGAAAAAATATCTTCGATAGCTTCCCCCTGTCACGGGAACGGAAAAATATATTTTGAAAAATGGTGTGAGTCTAGTAGCTCTTTGGCTCGGCGTCTCTGTCAAGAGTACCGACTAGGCAGTGAATGCTTCCGCTGTTCCTCGGCCTGATGAGGCTATCGATGTGCACCTCGACCACTTCAACACCGATGCTCTCGAACCACTTGGTGGCCTTGGGGTACTGGTCGCTTGTGATGATCTTCATCGGCTCAAGTACCACTCCACAGTCAGGTCCCTTTGCGAACCCACGGGTGTCGATGCTAACCAGGTCATCTGGAGGCTTGATAAAGTTCCACTCCATCTCCGTCTCCATCCAGTCGGTGAGGTAGTGGTCATAGTAGCTCGCCTCGCCCACCGTGGTGTGCCTGTCAATCATACTGTAGTGGATTGTTCCCTTTCGTGTACCGTACCCTGGGCCCATCCTAATGTCTACCTCCGAGTCCTGTGCCTTGATTATGTTGGCGTATTGGTTCTGGCCCCACTCGTTCGCCCTCATGATCCCCTTCTCCCTTGTATTACCCCTCGGGAAATGGACCTCGATTATGGCGTGCTTCTCATCGAGCCAGCCACATGGGCCGCCCTCTACCATTCCATCACCGAACACCATCCCGACGACGGGGATACCCTGCTCCGCAAGCGTCTGGTACGTCGGCAGCTCCTCGCCCTTTCTGATGTTGTCGTACATCCTCATGATGATGTGACCGTAAACCGCCGGGTGGGCTACGTCGTCACAGTAGATTGACTTTACTGTGTATGGAGGGTCGTAAGGGTCTGGCTTCCTGATTATGACCTCGACTCCTTCTCCCTTGAACGCGTCAACAAGGGTCTCGTGGTGCTCAACCAGCTCGTCAAGGTTTGGCTTCTCCATCATCCTCCAAGCCCTCCAACTGTCCTCGTATGGAGGCCAGGGGGTGGGGTTTCCCACGCTCAGGAACTCTTTGCCTGGCTTGTGCAGAAGAACTGTGTTGAGCTTGCCGATTGTAGTGTTTGCCTTCCACTTCTTACCCCAGATCTTGGGCATTTCGTCCTCAAACTGGGTGAGGACCTGTGGGTGTAGCCTGTTGTACGTGTCGTGCAGGTCATCGCCCGCGCTCTTGTAATCCGCTGATTTCTTCTCGATGTCAGCCATAATAATTCATTCTATCATCATGCCGATTGTATAAAACATCTACGAGAAAAGGAAATATGATGGAGTTAAGTGACCACGTCGTCATATTCATCGTTGAGGGTCTTGAATGGCAGTATTTTCAGCACCTGACTCTCAACCCTGTATCCGCGAATCCCGTCAAAATTGATATTCTCATCCTCAAAGTACTTCAACGTCTGCGCCTCGTAACCCTCTGGAACGTACAGGAAAAGCTTCTTGAACTCACGTCCGAATGGCGCGACATCAGACAGCGCCTTCCATCGGGGTACGCTATTCTCGTTGATGGCCTCGACTGACTCAACGACACCAATCTCCCTCAATGAGCCATCGTCATTGGTGATAATGATGCTGGGGTAGAGCACTCCGTACGGGGTGTTTATGGCGTACCGCTTCACCTCGTCGTTCACAATGGTCTGGTGGTCCTTGCCCCATGACTCCTGATCAACGAACGGGAACCTTGTCGCCGCGATAATGCGTGTAATCCTGTGCCTAAGAGTTGATGCATCTAACATGATTATTCAAGAGACCGGGGTGTTCCGGGCTGATAAAACCTCTGAATTGACTAGTTGTACTGGTTATAGTATGGGTCCTTCTGGAAATGGGTCTTCCAGATGGCTGAGCCGCCGTCAACCAGCAGCTTGCCCTTCGCGTACACCTTCTCGACCCTCATATTCTCAACGCCGTCCGCGATTACGATATCAGCGTCGTAGCCTTCCGCGATCCTGCCCTTCTGGATTCCAAGTGCCTTCCCGACATTGCTGGTCATTATCTTCAGGGCATCCGTTAGGCTACACACGCCGTTGTTGGCCATGTCCCTCACCTCGCGCCTGTTCAGGTCAAGCGGAGCGATGTACCTACCGACACGCTTACCCTCCTCCATGATTAACTGGGGTACGTTGCCGTCACTGCTCATGGTCATGTTCTCATGGACCGCGCCCTCATCCAGCATCCGCTTTACTGCGTACTCGGGCTTCAAGCCCGTCATTGTCCCCTCCTCCTTCCTCATCAGGCTGCTGAGGTCCACGATACCGCCCATCTTTGTGTACTCGATGCTCTGCTCCATCACGTCCGGGTTTCTGCGGTTGATGTGTGTTGGTATAACCATAGCCGGGTCAAGCCCAGTATTGTCTATTAGCTCGAATATCCTGTCCATCCGAGTCCTCTGCCTGCCCACGTGAACATGGGTGACGGCGTGCTTATTGGCGACACCCGCGCCGTACCTGACCTCAGCGGTGATAGCTGCTAGATCCCTCCACGTATGATGGTTGGTAGTAGTATCACTGATGGCCGTCTTCAACCCGATGACCTTGGGTATCAAATAAATGTCCTTCCTGATCTCCCCGGTGAGGGTTGGCGGCGGGATGACGAAGCTGCCGGTGTACATGTAAGTGGAAAGCCCCATCATATCCAGCTCAAGGGCCTTGATGTACAGCTGGTGCAGGCTCCTAACAAACCTGCTACTGCCCAGGCAGCCGACCACTGTGGTTGTGCCCGACTCGACGATATCGGCCCACGCGATGTCATGGGTCCTGCCCATGGGGCCCTGGCCGTCATCAGCACCTATGAGGTGGACGTGGTTGTCAACGAACCCAGGGTAGACGATCTTGCCCGATGCGTAAATGGTATCACACTTGAACCCAGCCGGTGTCTCAAGATTCTCTCCCACCCTGATGATCTTGTGCCCTAGGATCAATAGGTCCTGTACCCCCATGTATTCTGGTGCGTAGACCTCCGCTCCCTGAATTAATATAAACATGGACTGGTATGGGTTGAATCGGTATAAATAATCGTGGAGGGTTGGGCACTCCTCTGTGCTTTCTATTTTATATCTGGACACAGCATGAGGTATTCATGGCATTTGATCCCGTAATCCTACTATTGACAGACCTCGCGCTCGTCGGGGCATCCCTTGTGGCGTTGGTTGACAGCTACTTCGAGAAAGAGACCAGGGCGGCTACCCTTTCTGGTCTAGCTATGACATTCCACATACTGTTGGGCATCGGGATAGCCTATGTCCCCATTATCAACCAGGTAGCATCGTACTACTTCGCGCTCGTCGGGGCATTCGTCATCATCCTATTGATACCCGGGCCTCCTAACAGAAAGGCCCTGCAGGGCACTGACGGTTACAAGGTGGGAAAACCCGAGCAGGTGGACGAGCGGGATATAGTGTTCGTCAGGGGCAGGCTCGTTGAGGGCACGGAGAGATACGATCAATACTACGAGTCTCACCCCCAGGCCAAAGAGATCGATGACAAAATCAAGGCTATGGAAACGGGTTTCCACAACCCCAGTATCGATTTCACTCCAAAGAACATGGCCATGATGAGTGCAAACTTCCACCTATGCCACATCCTTGGCCCCCACGCAGACGCCGTACCCGAGGAGGACCAGACGGTCCACGAGTTGAGTCCGGAGTACGCCTCGGAGGTTGTCAAGAATTACATCAAACACCTGGGGGCCAGCGACGCTGGCATCACAATGCTCAACCCCAATTTCGTGTACTCCACTAGGGGAATGCCCGACGCGTACCTTGAGTGGGGTGACAAGATTCCTGATCTGCCCAAGTACGCCGTGATGTTCACCTGCGAGATGAACTATGAGCATATCATGTCCGCTCCCCACTCTCCCACTGTGGCCGAATCCAGCCAGGAGTACGCACTGGGCGATTACATATCAACTATTGTTGCTCACTGGTTCAAGTCCATGGGGTACCACGCAATTGCCCAGATGGACAACCACTACGACACCATAACCCCGCCTATGGCCGTGGACGCCGGGCTGGGCGAGATAGGAAGAAACGGGTACCTCATCCACCCCGAGTACGGTTCAAGAATCAGGGTGTTCGGTGTTCTCACTGATATGCCTCTCGTACCTGACAAGCCCATCTCGTTTGGAGTTGAGGAGTACTGCGTTGAGTGCAAGAAATGCGCGACCACCTGCCCGAGCCTGAGCATACCTATGGATAGCATGGTGGAGCACAACGGGTACATGAAGTGGAAGCTTGACGATGAAACGTGCTTCGAGTACTGGAGGAAGGTGGGAACAGACTGTGGCATCTGCATGGCAGCATGCGGGTTCAGCAGGCCCCACACGCCTCTCCACATTGCCGTGAAGTGGCTCATTAAGAGGTCACCCGTTGCCAGGAAGATATTCCCCATCATGGACGACCTGATGTATGGGGTCAAATGGAAACCGAGGAAGGTATCCAAGTGGCTTGAATGGAACAAGAATTAGCCTCCTCACTCATTCTTTTATCGCTGACTTTAACTGTCCCAATACAGGTGATGACTGGACTAGGTGCAACTCATGAGCGGCGACGATACATCGAAAAAATCAGGCCAGCTAGTCTGGTCGGTAATCATACTTCACATGCTAAACCACGTTATCAGCGGCTCGATGCCAATGCTTTACCCTGATCTCATGGACGAGTTCGACATATCTTACGCGGAGCTCGGGCTCATCAGGTCAGCAGCGGGTCTCGCCGCTGGTGTCCCGCAGATGTTCGTCGGCCTTTTCAGGAGATGGTTCAGCGCACGGGTACTGATTTCCGGTGGAAACCTACTCAACGCCCTCATGAACATCGGTATTTCTATGGGTAACGGGTTCGCCCAGTTCATGGGCTTCAGCGTTCTCGCTGGAGTTGGAAACAGTGTACAACATCCCCTCGGTGCTTCAATCGTCAGCAACGGGGCCGACCCCAAGGACCGGGGCAGGATGCTTGGGCTAAACCAGGCCGTGCCTTCAATCGCTTTCGCCTTCACTCCCTTGCTTACTGCGTACCTACTCACCAGAATGGGCTGGAGATCGACCCTAGGGGTCCTCTCTATCCCTGCCCTTGCTCTCTCAGTGGTAATTCTCTTCTTCATCAAGGGTTCCAGTGACGTGGAGGGCAAGTCACGGGACGCACTCAACCTGGGCAAGCTACGCGAGCAGCTCAAGAACAGGAACGTTCTGTCAATCAGCGTTCTCAGGAGCGTAATGGCGTTCAGAATGGGTGTCAGGACCTTCCTGCCACTGTATTTTATCGATATCCTCGGTTTTTCTTCCGAGCGGAGCAGCCTACTATATGCTGTAATGCTGGGTGGAGGAGTCCTCGGGCCATTCTTCTGGGGTTGGCTCAGCGACCGGATGAACAGGAAGCCGTTGATCATAGGGATTATGACCGCAAGCGCGGTAGGGTATTTTATGCTCAACTATGTAACGAGCTACACGGGGTTGGCCGTGCTTCTGTTCTTTATCGGTTTCATGGTGCAGACTGTGATTGTCCAGAGCGTCATGACCGACAGCGTGGAGAGGAGCCAACTGGACCAGATCTTTGGACTTTACTTCACCATAGGCTTCACCATCGCAAGCATCAGTAGCGCCCTTTTCGGGTGGGTCGTGGAGACATACGGGTTCAACATGGGGTTCAGCTACATCGCCGTTGTGTCTGCCATTTCCCTGCTCCCAGCGTTCTTCATCCAGGAGCCGAGGAACCTTCCTCAATAATCAAATCAAAATGGGGAATGTCCCTAATCGAAAATGTTGTATTGAAAATGCTCCATACTACTACCAGTGTTTAAATTGGCAATCAAAACTAACAAGGACAAACTATTGAAACAGGTGTTGCTGGGAAAAATCGCCCCGCCTGTGATGTTCGTTCAGGGTGGGTTAATCGGAGCCTATATGACTACATGGGACGGGAAGCCCAAGATAGGTGCAGGCGTCGGCGGAATAAAATACAACGTCAAGGTGGGCGGTTCCTGCTATGGGTGGCCGGAGACAGAGTACCTTAGCCCCGGAGTCAGCTTCCTGGGGTACGATGACTCATCGGATGGAAGTTCTTACAATATGAAGGGAACAGCCCAAGCATTCGTCAAGTACACTGCCATAGGGACCAAGGTGACCGTTGTCAACGGCGATGGAAAAGGTATCGAGGGCGTTGTCACGGGCAAGGGCGGTACGGGGATCTCTGGGAAGCACGTGTTCGTTCACTTCAAAAATGACGACCTTGAGAAGCTCAACATAGGGGATAAAGCAAAATTCCAGCAGGACGGCGTCGGACTAGAGATTGAGGAGTTCCCGGGGAAAGTTTTCAACATGTCCCCTAGCTTCCTCGAATCGCTTGAGCTGAAGCTCGACGGTGATGTGCTTGAGATTCCAGTCGCAAAAAAGGTACCCGCAGTCTGTATGGGCATGGGCGTCGGCGGCTCATCTGCAGAATCGGGGAACTGGTGCATCCAGACGAATCCACCACACCTTGTAGAGAAGTATGGTTACGGTGATCTGCGGATAGGGGATATTGTCGCATGTCGCGATGTGCTCATGGATTATGGAAAAGGTTACTACAAGGAGGCAGTAACAGTCGGGGTCGTCACAACAGGGGCAAGCGATGTTGCCGGGCATGGACCCGGTGTGATGGCTATCGCGTCGTCCAAGACGGGCAAGATTAAGCCGATTATTGATCCCGATGCAAATATCGCCAAGTATCTTGGCCTGGAGGGAAACTAGATGATCGAGACAAACAAGGATAAACTCGTCAAGATGGCTGTCTCCGCTGCAGTCAACCACCCCAGTGCACGCCGTGGCTACCGGACAGATTTCGATGGTAACCCCCGGATCGGATTAGGCATGAGCGGTGTCAAGTACAACGTGGCAGTGGGTGACCCGACGTATGGCATGGAGAACGAGGAGCACGTCGAGCCTGGGTTGAGCATTTCAAATCCGGATAAAGCGGAAGGAGGGGCTCTCAGCGTTCTAGCCTGTATCGGCAACGAGGTCAAGATGACCAACGGTGATGCAAAGGGCTCAAATGGGCGAATAACGGGTAAACATGGCTCCTTTATTGTTCACTTCAACCAGGACGACAAGGAAAACATTATCCCCGGTGACAAGGTGCTTGTCAAGGCTTGGGGAACTGGATTGAAGATCAATGGTTTCGAGGAGACCGTGAGGGTGAATAAGATTGACCCAGAGCTCCTTGAGAAACTGGGCATCGAGATGAAGGACGGGAAACTCGTGGTCCCTGTCACCGGCGAATATCCCGCATATATCATGGGTTCGGGGTATGGTATGTGGCCTGTAACCATTGACTACGATATCCAGACAACCTGTCCGGAGGTGTTTGATGAGCTTGACCTCAAGAACATCAGGTTCGGCGATGTTGTATGCCTCCGTGACCAACTCAACTGGTATGGTAGGGGCTACTATGAGGGAGCAGTGACCATTGGAATTGTGGTCCACGGATGGAGCAAGTCAGCGGGTCACGGGCCTGGAATCACGACTATCCTGAGCAGCAAGGACGGTATCATTGTCCCCAAGAAGGACTCCGAGGCTAACATAGCCAAGTACCTCGGGGTTTAATCCCCTTCTTTTGATACTGTTTTATTCACATCGACCCTACTTGACTGGATGAAAGTCCAGTTCTTACCCGCCGAAGCTTCTGATGCAGATGAGTTGACCCGGACGTGCAAGGTGACCTTCGATGATGACACCTTCAAGCACACTGGTAAACCTGTGGGTGGGGCACCTGGGTACGATGATGTCAATTATCAGTTAAACAGGATGAGGGATGACATCTACCTGAAAATCATGTTGGATGGAGAGATAATCGGCGGCATCATAATCGAAGAATTGAGCCAAAGCCACAAGCAGCTAATCCGGATCTGGATCCTTCCTGACCATCAAGACAAGAAGATCGGGCAGAGCGCGATGATGCACATCCATGAAAACTATCCTGCGAGGAAATGGACCCTTGAGACCCCGCCTTATGCTGTCAGGAACCATCATTTCTACGAGAAACTCGGGTACATAAACAAGGGCTGGTTACCTGATTGCCCTGAACCCTTGTATGTATATGAAAAAGAAATCGAATAAAAAGAGAGTTATAGCCTGTCCTTCTGTAGGAGCAGGACTGCGGCTATGATAATACCAAGCCCAATAATCGCGGATGGCATCAGCTGATTGTTGCCTATTTCAGGCTTCTCGACATGGATGGCTGTGTCCAAGTCCTCTATGTCCTGGATTAGCTGCTCTATCTGGGACTCTGAGGTCAGTAGCTGAGCCTCCGTGGTTGTCAGCTTCTCCTCAAGCACCTTTGTCTCCCTGGCATCCTTAATCCAGTTCTCCATGGTGTTCAGGTTAGCCAGCGTTGCATCTACTGCGCCGTTCCAGTGAGTCCAGTCGGGGGCCATCATTGACGCGCCCATCCTCCATCTCCTTCCACTGTGGTGCCAGATGTAGTAATGCTGGATCTCAGGCACCTCGTCGATGGGGTTTGACGGGTCAATCAAATCTTCATCATATGCCTCGTTGAGCAGCGCTAACGTATAATCGTACATCATATTGTAGTCGCTGACCGTGTTGTCAAAGCTTTCAAAGTATGGCTCAACCCAGCTTGAGACATGACAGACGGTGCAGACCGCCTCCATCTCGGCACGACCGGCCTCAGCCTGCTCAAGATCAGGGCTTTGCAGTCCTAAGGGTACTAGCTCCGCAGAGTCCCACTGTGGGCCAGACTTTTTGGATTGTAGCTCCCAGTAGAGCCTAGCTCCTGCATCATGAGTGGTCTCAACTGCTCCGTTGAATCCGGACATGTGGCAGGTTGCACAGGTTGGCGCATTGATATCATCCACGCCCCAATCATCGTCCTCCCAGTCCCAGGACTCGCCCATACTAAAGTACATATTTCCATGTTTGCTCTCCTCGTAGATCTCCATCTGAGGGTGATCAGGACCAAGGTGACACTGGCCACAGGTCTCGGGTTTCCTAGCTTCCTCCACGCTGAAGAGATGCCTGGTGTGGCATGACGCACATGATCCGAGTGATCCATCGGGGTTCACTCTTCCAACTCCTGTGTTTGGCCATCCGTCCGTGATTTCCCCGTCCTCGGCGATAACGTACGTACCGTGACAGGTCTCACACCCGTTTACCTGGTTCTCGTGGTTGTACTCAGGGTCGTCAAGTAACCCTGCATTTTCCAAAGCGCCTGAGTCAGGGAACAGAGGGGTCACAAGACTCTTGATGAATTCCTCAGGGTTGTGATCAATAGCCGTCTGCATATCAAGTGGGTCCAGTCCCTCCGCGACCATGGCCTTGTACCATGGCTTGAGGGGACCTATAAATGTCGTCCAAGCGTGCTTGCTCATCGAGTATTCTTCGACCTCGTCAGTATGGCACTTTGCACAGGCGTTCGGTGAAACTACCTGTGTGACAAGACCAAGCGAGTGACTGAAAGCCGACGGGTCATCCGCTGATGCCTCGTGGCAGTCAAAGCAGCCTACACCAACTTCGCTGTGATTGCTTTGCTCCCATTGGTCTACGGTCTCTGGTGATATGGACTCATGACAAACAATACATTCCTCTGTTGCAGAAGCAACGGCGGTGTTACTGAGTGTTACCGCGATAACCATAAGCGATAACAGAATAATTATACGAGAAGATTTTCTCATGATATTTTCTTCATATCGCACTATTATAAATGTTCATGTAAATACCTTTTTTCAACATTATAGGAATTGTGTTTTCGGCAAATATGTTAAAAATAAGTTGCGTTATCAGCGAGGTAATTGTATCGAATGTTTTTCTAAGTCCTTTCGGGCTGCATCTTCACCCCAAGTTAATTAGTCATAAAAGTCTAGTCTTGTTTGGTGAATATTTTGGTTGATGTGGAAAAACTCTACGAGATGGTTGAGTACCAGAAGCAATCAGTGGTCAGCAGAACCGTAATCGAAAAACCAAAGGGGACAGTAACTGTTTTCGCGTTTAGTGAGGGCGAGGGGCTTAGCGAACACACGGCCCCATTCGATGCACTGGCATACGTTTACGACGGGAAAGCGGTTATCACTATCTCGGGGAAGGACTATGAGGTTGGAAAAGGTGAGACCATTATTATGCCAGCGGACGAGCCGCATGCATTGAGAGCTGTTTCAGCGTTCAAGATGATGCTTGTGATGATCCGCACCTAAACACAGTTATCCTTTCAACCCATACCCTATTCATGATTCATAAAGTACATCTACCATCTCTGATACGGAAGCCTCTTGAGGCCCAGCACGGCGAGGACACACTGTACCAAATCTTTTTCGAGGATTTCCCCGAGTTCGGAGCTGTCAAGCCTGACTCTATGAGGTCATTCAATGGCTTCTCAAGAGTATTGATCAAGCCAGGTACAACCAACCAGATGCACGTCCACGAAGACCAGGAGCAAGTCTACTTTGTTCTCCAGGGAGAGGGAGTTATACAGATCGGTGATGAGAAAACAGATGTCAAGGCGGGTGACTCGATTTTCCTGCCAGTCAATGTGCCCCATGGCTTCGTAAACAACTCGAAAAAACTGGTCATATTGTTGATGATAGGTACCAAAGTCTAGTTAGGTACAGTTTTTAAATTCCCTCTCATTGGTTTTACCCGTGATATTCATTGGACCTCAAGGCTAACACAAGGATCAAAGAGATTTTCGAAAAGTACCCATGGATAATCGATTTCCTCCCAACCATCGCGCCTCATTTCAAAAAGCTACAGGATCCCGAGCATAGGGCAAAGATGTTTGCATTTGCCACCATCGAGATGGCGGCAGGAGGCGGCGGGTTTGAGATCGATGAGTTAATCGGTATCTTCCAGGCTGAGATCAAGAAAAGGGAAGGGGGCGACATCAAGGAGATGCGTAAGGAGGTACTGAAGAGTATCATCACGGACATCCACGCCGGTGTCGAGATGGATATTCTCAGAAAACGGTTCGCAGACCTCGTTCAGGACGTGAGCGCTACCGAAATAGCCGAGATAGAGCAGCTACTCATTGACGAGGGTTTGCCCGAGTCCGAGGTAAAGCGGCTCTGCGATGTCCACGTCGAGGTATTCAAGCACGCACTGGATGGCAAGGACATCCCCAGACCTCCTGCAGGCCATCCCATTCATACTTTCATGGTCGAGAACCGTGCCTCAGAGAACATTATGAACGACATTGAATCGGTTCTCTTGGAGATAACTGGAAAAGCATCAAAGGATGATATGGCCAAGCACGGGGAGAATCTTTCACTTCTACTTGAGAAGCTCGCTCTCATCGAGAATCACTACGTCCGCAAGGAGAACCAGCTTTTCCCAAAGCTGGAGTCGTACGAGGTCACGGGCCCTAGCTCGGTGATGTGGGCACTCCATGATGATGTCAGGATGGCCATCAAGATTTCTAGGAGTGAGTTGGCTGATGGAAATCCAAAGGCAGTTACATCACTCAACGAGGTAATAATCACCATTAGGGACATGATCTACAAGGAGGAGCACATCTTGTACCCCATGAGCCTTGAAACCCTGACTGACAGGGACTGGCTAGACGTTAGGGACGGGGAAGCCGAGATTGGTTACTCTTGGATCGAGCCCATGGTGGAGTGGACCCCTGATATCGCTGAGGAAGAGCAGAAAACAGTCGGCGCAGCTGTGATGGGCACAGTTGCTCTTGACACCGGTGCCTTGACTCCTGAGCAGGTGAACCTGATGCTAAAATACCTTCCAGTAGACATCACATTCGTCGATGAGAATGACCGTGTGGCGTTCTACTCCGCTGGAAAGCACAGAGTGTTCCCTCGTAGCCCCGGTATCATAGGCAGGGAGGTCAAGCGGTGTCACCCACCTACAAGCGTAAACATCGTGGAGAACATCATCCACTCCTTCAAGAACAAGGAGAAGGACGAAGCAGAGTTCTGGATTAACATGGGAGACAAGAAGATCCACATCAGGTACTACCCGATGTTTGACGACGACGGCAACTACAAGGGAACCATGGAAGTCACCCAGGATATTACCGAGATCCAGAAGCTCAAGGGAGACCGACTACTGCTGGACTGGACAATTTAACCCCCTTTAACCCGTTTTTTAGGGTTGATTATATTATCAACTAAAGACACCATTAACCATGTTCAAGTTAATCATCACAGCTGCGATCACAGGAGGTGAGCCAGTGAGCAGGGAGATGACTCCATATGTCCCTACAACCGTCCAGGAGATCACTGACGAGGCCATAAAGTGCTGGGAGGCTGGGGCAAGCATTGTCCACCTCCATGCCAAGGAGCCTGAAACCGGAAAACCCCATCCGGTACCGAACCCTGTTCTCCGCGAATATGTCGAACAGATTCAGAGTAAGACCAACCTCATTTGTAACGTCACCACCGGAGGTGGGAGGAGGGTAAGCGACGAGGCCCTAGACAAGAATATCGAGGAGCGTTGCTCATTTGGCCACGAGATGATGTCCATGAACGTGGGCACCGTCAACCTATGGACACCCCCATATGAGGGCGTTTTCATGAACGATGTTCCACGTATCAAGCGTTGGGCTGGGTACATGAAGGATCACGGTGTGAAACCTGAGCTTGAAGTATACGATACTGGCATGATCAACACGGCCAAGATGCTATCAAATGAAGGTGTCTTTGTCCAGCCAATCCACCTCCAGTTCGTCATGGTAGGAAGGACAGGGTTTTCTCCAAACCCTAAAACTCTTCTTTACTGCGTCGAGGAGCTCCCCAAGGAATGGACCTGGAGCGTGTGTTCATTAGGCAGAACCGAGCTGCCCATTGGGGCTCTAGCAATGACTCTTAACGGGCACGTCAGAGTCGGTATGGAGGACAACATCTACCTGAAGCGGGGCGAGTTGCTGAAAAGCAACGCCCAGCTGGTGGAGAGGGTGGTAACTATCGCCGAGGCACTTAACATCGAGGTTGCAACGCCGGATGAGGCGAGAAAGATACTGACCCTGTAGTTCTAAACCTCTTTCTCGACCTCGGTCAACGATTTTTCGAGCAACTCAATGATCTCATCAACCTCTCCCTTGGACGCTACCAGTGGCGGAGCGACTATGATGTGGTCCCCACGGACCCCGTCAATGGTACCTGGCCCTGGATAAACCAATAGCCCGTTATCAAAACACTTGTCAACAACCAGCGTGTTGAACCTGACCTCTGGCGCATACGACTCCTTAGTCTCCTTGTCCTTAACGAATTCTATCCCCGAGAACAAGCCGCTCCCCCTTATGTCACCAACTGATGGGTGGTCTTTGAGGGAATCAAGCTTCTTGTGCATGTACTCGCCGATCACTCTTGAATTCTGGACGAGGTTGTGCTTGTTCATATAGTCAAGGACGGCCACGCCAGCAGCACAAGCCACGGGATGACTTCCATAAGTGTGTCCGTGGGCGAATGGCTCACTGAAGCCCTCGAAGACTTTGTCGCTGGCGATGGTTGCGCCGAGAGGTAGGTACCCCCCTGATAGGCCTTTTGCGGTTGCGATGATATCCGGGGTGGTGTCCCAGTGATCGAGTCCCCATTTCTTGCCGGTCCTGCCAAACCCGGTCATTACCTCGTCTGAGATGAACAGGACGCCGTGCTCGTCGCATATCTCGCGTATGAGCTGGAAGTAGCCGGGAGCCGCTGGGAGTGCACCCAGTGTCGCGCCTACGTATGGCTCTGCGATGAACGCGGCCACGTACTCCGGTCCCTCTGCCCTGATCTGGGTGTCAAGCGCACGTGCACACTCTAGATCACATGTATCGCATGTCTTTCCATACCAGCATCTGTAGCAGTAGGCAGGTGGAATATGGGGCACATCAAGCAGCATGGGGACGTATCGTCTTCTTCTGCCTATGTTCCCTGACATGCTCAATGCGCCTAGAGTGTTGCCGTGGTAGCTCTGCCACCTGGCTATGATCTTGCTGCGCTTGGGTTCGCCCACTTGGAGATAGTACTGGCGAGCCATCTTTGCCGCCGCTTCTGTGGCCAGTGATCCTCCGCTGCAGAAATAGACGTGGTTAAAGTTGTCGGGTGCGAAATCTGCGATCTTCTCGGCACAGTCGCTGACCGAAGTCGTTATGAAGTGGCTGCTGTGGACGTAGCTGACCTGCTTCATCTGGGCGTGCACCGCATCAGCGACCTCCTTGACGCCGTGCCCGATGTTGACGCATATTGGGCCCGCACTTCCGTCTATGAAACGTTCTCCCTCCTTTGACCAGAGGTAGACCCCTTCCCCTTTGACCATCTCGTGGAGGTGCATGGCTCCCCTTGTGAAAATATGTGACATGGTTTACGATGGGGTCAGGATAATTTAACCCTTTACTCGTACTGGATATCGATGATTTTCTTCACGATTAGCCTGAGATCCTTGAAGTACTTCTCCTCGCTCATGCCCAGTGCCTTGAGTAACAGTAACTTCTCAAGTGAAACGACGAGTAGACCGCTTCGTTCCTCTGCTTCCTCCGACAGGTGGTCATATCCGAACATCATTATTGTACGCCAGACCTCGTAGATGTCCATGCAGACACCCAAATCACCGAAAATATCTCTCCTGAACGCTGGGTGTAGAGAAGCAAGTGCTTGATAGTCCTCGTCAGTCACCACAAAGTCAATATCGGCTCCTCGTTTCCTGAGGTCGTAGTGCTCCATGGCTGCCCCTCCGATGAGCAGTGGTTTGGATTTGAAACTGTAGTTCAGCTCTTTCTCCAGCTGTTTAAGGGATACAGGGTCGCCCATAGCGTGTTATTATCCCGTCAAGATAAGACGTTATCTCGCTAAGTCTGGCTTGTCTTCCTTGTATGTCAGAAATCCGCTGTACATCACGAAGCCGACGATGAAAACGGCCGCTATCGCCAGGACATAGTTTCCTGTCCCCACCGCGATCCCGATTGATGATGTGACAAAGATCCCTGTTGCCGTAGTTATCCCGATTACTTTTTCGCCACTTGCGATGATCGATCCAGCCCCTATGAAGCCGATGCCGGGGATGATCTGGGCCAGCAAACGGGCAGGATCCTCTGGGAACGCCATAATTGATACAAGGGTCACGAGGCAAGAAGCAACGCTTACGAGGACATGGGTCCTGAGACCGGCCGGCTTGTGCAGGCTCTCCCTCTCAAAACCTATTATTGCCCCTAAGGCAGCTGCTAGTATCAGCCTGATTACTGGCTCGGTATATTCCGCGAGATTCATCACTGAATCTCAATGGTTTGTGGGTAATATCAGTTTCTAAGCGGGAATGGCCAGTTAATGGTATCCCCTGGTCGAGTCATTCAATGACTCGGCCAGTACCCTCCTGTTCTTCCAATAACCGCAACTGCAGCGTAGCGATAAGGTCACAAACCCGTTCTCATCGGGTTTACCTGAATAAGTTTCAATATCTTTTCTGCATCTTGGGCACTCTATAGTAAACCGATAAGAATCCTTGGGTACCGCACTATTTTTTGTTAAGGTTCTAGCCCTTAAACAACTTTGGTGTCTCGACTTAATAAAATAATTGATTACTAATATGTATCACGTGCGTGCTCGATCCAACAAGAAAAAAAAGAACCAGGGGAATTTTCTCATCCTGAGCGAATGCATTTTCTCTATGAAATAATAACCCGTTATTCGGAGAAACCTTATCCCCGCGAACCGTTCCATTGAAACCATGTCGATTGGTATCAAAGCAAAGTGGATTATCGCTTTCGATGGTCAAGAAAACCGACTTCTAAGAGATGGAGTTGTCGTCATTGAAGGTCAGCGAATTGTGCATGTAGGTAAAAACTATTCTGGGACAGTGGATCGTTGGATTGATGCTCCTACTCACGTTGTAACGGCAGGTTTCATATGCACTCACACTCACGCCTCATCAGCTCCAAAAGATAAGAGTTTCATTGATGATACAGGAGCGCCGTCTCTCTATATGAGTAGTCTTGGAGAGAATCTATCTGCTTTAGGCAAGAGCATAAAACCAGAGGACTATCACGTTTTTGCAAATTATACCATGGTAGAGCTTCTAAGAAGTGGTTGCACAACCATGCTTGAAATTGGGATGATAGGAACTCTCGGAGCTGAAACTGCTGTTAAGTATATTGATGAAATAGGAATGAGAGCAGTCGAAGGCGGAGGCATCTCAGACGGTAGATGGGTGAGACATCAAGAAGCCAATTTCATGACTGTATGGGATGACCCAGAAAAAGGACTAAAACAACTTGACAAAGCAGAGGCTTTTGTCAAACAGTATGATGGAGATGCAAATGGAAGAATAATCGGAGCATTGTATCCAAGTACTGTTGATCAAGTATCCGAAGGGCTACAAAAAGCAGTCAGAGAAAAAGCAGACGAGCTTCAATGTCCTGTAAGCATTCATGCTGGTCAGTGGGTCGTAGAGTTCCAGAACATGATAAGAATGTACAAGAAAACCCCAATTGAATTCTTACATCATACAGGGCTTTTGAAGGATGATCTTGTAATCGGTCACGGATGGGCGTTGGCAGGACATCCCTTACTCGCATATCCTCCCGTTCAAGGGACTGATGACTTTGCATTATTAGCCAAGTCAGGTGCAACTGTAAGTCATGATCCATTAGTATTCATAAAGCGTGGAAACAAAATGCACAGTCACAGCAGGTATCTGGCACATGGAATCAATGTATCAATCGGTTGCGATACATCCCCACAGGATATGCTGAATGAGATGCGTATGGCTTCCTATACCTCAAAGTTGGCTGATTGGTCATGTTTCAGTGGAACTGCTAAGGAGATATTCAACAGCGCCACTATGGGAGGTGCAAAAGCGATTGGACGGGATGACCTCGGAAAAATCGCAAAGGGTTGTCTAGCTGATCTCACAATAATCAATATGGAGACCATCAACAATGTACCATGCAGAGACCCAGTCAAGAATATCGTCAATGCGTCTTCAAGGACAGACGTTGAATATGTAATAGTAAACGGCGAAATTGTAGTTGAAGATGGAAAGATACTAACCATAGACGAGAATAAACTTGTCTCGAAAGTCCAGAAAACAACAAAAGCGATCTGGGACAGGATACCAGAAAACCACTACCTAAAACAACACAGCGACGAGATCAGCCCCCAGAGCTTCAAGCCCTGGAACCCCGACGAGTAACCTTTTTCCCTTTCACACTTTCCTTGTAGCCCTAGAGTTCTCTCGACGGTAGCATTTTACAGATATAACCTAGAGCAGGCACTCGCTGATAATGAGAAGTTGGTGTTATTCGGGGACAATCAAAGCGGCAGGTTAATTCAGATAGTTGTCGTTACACTGGAGCAAACTCTTATCATTGATATCCCGATGCGTAACCTTTCGAGCTTGGAGTCCCAATGTCTTGGTCAGGAAATGGAGATAGCGAGCAACTCCGATGGAAACTCCGTCTCATACCAGAAAAAGCCCCCAGCAATCCAGATTGACTACGCTTCCCAGTATACCGAGTGGATATTCACGAAAATATTCCTGTTACCAGATTCCTTCAACGTTAAGGCGAAGGTATTCTCCTAGCAGAATTAGATAAAAAAATTAGAGGCTGTGGTAAGCCTTCTTTCCCAACTCGTATGCCCGCATGTTCAGCTCAAGGAACTGTGGCTTCAGACCCGTTTTCAGAGTCTCCACTATGGTTTCCTCGCTATATGGAAGCAACCCACTCTCGACGATCGATCCCAGCATGACGATGTTCGTCGTGATAGGGTCACCCGCCTCCTCTGCGATGCCCGTGGCATCAAACAGCCTGATGTCATCGGTGACCATCCGTAGAAGGCCGAACAATTCATCCAACTCCGGGTATAACCTCATGCCGCTAACTACCTCGACTGGGTCTGTTTTCCTCGTGTTGATTAGTGCAAGGCCTCCCTTCTTCAAGTAGGTCACACCTCTCCTCACAGCTTCGGCTGGCTCGAACCCGATGAGGACATCTGCCTCTCCCTTCCTGATCTGTGGGTTATTTGTCTCGCCGCCAATCTGGATATGGCCCATTACAGGTCCGCCTCTCTGGGCCATGCCGTAGGTCTCTCCGATCTTGACGTGCATACCAGAGCTGATTGCCGCGTCTGCTAGGAGCCGTGAAGCTAACAGGGTTCCCTGCCCGCCTACGCCGGCTACTACTATCTTGAAGGTATCCATTACGCGTCACTCCTATGGATGGCTTTTGTTGGACACACCTGTGCGCAGCTATCGCATCCCATACAAAGCGTTGTATCGATGCTCGCCTTCATTGTTTCGTCGTTCCACATCAATGCGGGGCACCCATAACCGCTCAGGCACAGCTTGCACCCGCTGCACACGTCCTCGTCGATAACATATGAGACTGGCTTTTT
>JABIBQ010000047.1 GCA_018652685.1 Candidatus Bathyarchaeota archaeon | reverse complement strand
TATATCTGATGATTATAACATGAATGTTCACGCAAAGGCAGTTAATGCCGATAGCGGCTCTGTTAAGAACGACATAGCGGTCAAAGGGAACATTATCATCGCTACCGAGGAGGATACAATAAATGTAAACCTCCAAATCGTGCTAATTGGACCAGACGAAAAGCATGAAACTCAGAAGTTGAGCTTAGAATATGAGGCATCAGAGCACGGAAATACTCTTCTTACCTATAATGCGACATTCTATGACTTTGCTTCTGTAAAAGGAATGTACTACGTCACCGTAACTGCTAGTTCAGGGAATCTGATCGAATCGGTGGATTTCAAATGGGATCCTCCAGGTGGCGGTGGTGGACCACCAGAATATTAGCTCATGCTAATCCATCTTTTTTCATCACCGCAACACCGAGATAATCTTAGTTGAACTGAATCAACATGACACTGACAGATGAAAACCTCAAGATTTTGGCCGCCCTTGGCAGGAATCCCACGGGGACGAATCAGTCATTGTGTAAAGACGTAGGCATCTCCTCGCAATCGCTGAAAAACAGACTCGATCAACTCTACTCGCAGAAAATATTACTGGGGGTCTCCGCCACGGTCAGCCCATTCGCAGTGGGCCTTGAGGCTATCGCGGTTTTTGCCGAGGTCTCGCCGGAGAACTGGAGTTTGTTTGAGAAGATTTGCGATGACCACCCCTACACGCGTTACAGAATCCGTACATTTGGCGCGGTCAACGGCATCTTCGCAATATTCTCGGTCCCATTCCACACCACCCATATCCTCATAGATCTGCTGGAGAAACTAAAAAAACGTGGAAGCATCCAAAACTATGAGCTTGCGGTACCTACATCGAGTTATTTATCAAGCGAGACCGATTTCGGCTATTATGATGTCAATATAGGTTGGAATTTCAATTGGGACAAATGGGAAAAAACATTGGAAGCTGATGAGGCTAATGGCCTGGAAAGCCCACCCCCGAGTGTGCTACAGCGCCTAGATGAGAAGGACATGGGTATCCTGCGGCAACTTTCTATAAACTCCAGGAGAAAGAACAAAGACATCGCCAAAATACTAGGTATCGAGCCATATCACTTGAGCAGGAGGAAGAAGGCAATGGAAAGGATGAAAGTTATCAATTATTACCGGGTCCTTGTGGGGAATCAAAGTCTCCAAATTACCTCCCATGCACTCCTGAACTGCAAGGCGTCAAATGATGTGATTGGTAGCGTGGCCACCGCTGTGAAACAGCTCCCCTTTCAGAGCACCCTCATTCCAGTGCTAGACGGTTTTATTCTATACACGACTACCACATCCTTGGATTTTCCCATACTCGTTACTGCTTTGCGCAAGCAATGCTCCTCTATGGAGTTCATGTGGTGTGACTACCGGTCGGGCTATCGATACTGGTTTTATGATGAGCCATTCCAGAATCGTCAATGGAAAGCAGAATATGACTTCATGGTGAGAGACGTCTTATGCCCGCTGAAAAACGGGGATAGTGATGACATTGAGAATTAAACCGGTCTCCTATGGACTCCCTGAGGATTAAGTTGAGGAAAAGCGTAGGAGAACTGAACAATTAAGACCTGCTGTTCCGACGCTCGGTACAGGTACCCCTACACAAACCTTTTAACGCATCCCTGTAAAATTAATCCTCGTCGGGGTGTAAGCATGACAGGTGTATATATTCTCCGGGCCTAACGGCCAGGGCAACCCAACCCCCGAGTTCAGCGGTATACTCTCCAACATTCAAACCATAAAGCGAGATGTAGCTGACTTCGGCCAAGGAACAGACCAAATAACCATAAACCGGCTCATAAAGCGCGTGGACGCCCTCGAACAGAGCATCCACGCCCATGGCAGACAGTTGGACCAACTTGAGCAAGCCCTCATGACGGCCGCGTCCACAAGGCTCACTGGCAAGCAGAGGACCATTCTCAACTGGCTCACCGCCAACCGGGTGGAGGATACCGTGTACACGAACCTAATCAAGCAGCTCAGTCGGGAGCTCTCCATCCCCGAAAGCACGGTCCGGTGGAACCTTAGGGGACTACGCGAGGCTGACCTCATAAACGCCGGTACCAAGGAGAACAAGGGAGTGCCGGTGAGCCTCACCACTATGGGCCGCATTATGGCTAACTACGCCGGGCCATGATGGGCAATTCCCATTGTCCATAACCTTTAAACCACTCCTACCAAGTGTGTTTGTGAGGCATCATGAGCAGCATTGAAGCATACATTATGATGAACATCAAATCAGGCGCGGAGGACGAGGTCTGCGAGGCACTCGCCCATAACCCAATAGTCGAGGAGGTATCCGTCATCTACGGCGAGTACGATGCTATCCTCAAGGTTAAATCCGAGAACATGAGGACACTCGACCAGTTCATCACTGAGACACTTAGGGCACTACCAAACATCTTCCTGACAGCTACAATGCTAATCGCCAAGCAATATAAATGAGCGGCGTAGCCCCAAACTTTTAACTCCGGTTTACCGGATGCCACAAACTTTATTATCCATTCCAGTATTCATAGGTTCTACGTGCTCTGGTAGTATAGTCTGGCCCAGTATTTCCGGCTGTCACCCGGAAGATCCCGGGTTCGAATCCCGGCCAGAGCGCCACTTCTCAACTCAAAATATCACATTTATACGTGAGTATCAAATATATGCATTAGAAACAGCGAGAGATAGCACAAGGAGGAAAAATAGGAATTTGTTTATGCCTAGAGCTTACGATAGGGCCATCACGATCTTTTCACCGGAAGGAAGACTTTACCAAGTAGAGTACGCTCTCGAACTAGTCAAGAGGGGAGCACCAATAGTGGGCGTGGCCAGCCCGGAGGGAGTAGTGCTGGCTGCAAACGAGACCCCAGAGAGCAACCTGGAAGACCCAGCGTATTTCAGGAAGATCTACCAGCTGGACGACCATCTGGCAAGCGCCATATCTGGACTTAGCAGCGACGCACGGGTACTCATAGGTCAAGCAAGGGTATACTGCCAGAGCAACAAGCTCCTCTACGACGAACCAGTTGATGTCGAGATCCTAGCCAGGCGACTCGGAGACGTGAGCCAAGCATACACACAGCACGCGGGAGTCAGGCCATTCGGCGTGACCATGATTCTGACGGGCGTAGATGCCACTGGGCCTAAGGTAATGACAACTGACCCAAGCGGGGCATACAGGGCCTTCAAGGCGATAGCGGTAGGCAGGAAAAACGACGAGGCAAATAAGATCCTAGAGGACCAGTACACTGATGATATCACGCTTGATGACGCCATCAAGCTGGCGATCAGTGCGATTAAAACAGCCTCAGACAGCGATGTAACAAAGGACACTGTCAAGGTATCAGTGATACCGACAGATACGAAGGTGTTCAAGAGACTCACTGCTGAGGAGACCGAGGGCTATCTCGGTTAGGCAAGTGCTTCAATTATGATCAAAGAATTCGCAAAAGCGAAGAAATTCACAGTAGTGCGTCACCAAACAGGTGGCGATAAGTTCGAGATTCTCGTAGACCCAGACAAGGGGCTGTTATACAAAAACGGCGAGATCGGTGAAGTAGCAAACGTTTTGATGGCTGACTTCATTTTCACTGATGCGAAGAAGGGAGAGAAGGCGTCAGCCGATAAACTCGAAAAGACATATGGCACAAGCGATGCCTTCGAAGTCGCTAAGATAATGTTCGAAAAGGGCACATTCCAGTTGAACGCCCAGCAGAGGAAGGAGATGGTGGAGCAGAAGAACAAGAAGATAATATACATCATCTCAAGGACCTACGTGGACCCCAAGACCAAGATACCTCACCCCCCGCAAAGGATACAGAATGCAATGGAAGAGGCGAGGATCAATATTGATCCGTTTATAGAGGCGGAGGAGCAGGTACAGGAAATTGTTGACGCGTTAAGGTCGATTCTACCAATGAGCAGCGAGAACATCCAGATCGCACTCAAGATACCCGCGGAGTTTACAGGGAAGAGTTATGGTACCGTTAAGAATTACGGCACCATCAAACGGGAGGAGTGGCAGAACGATGGCTCATGGGTTGCAGTGGTTGAGCTACCAGCAGCGATGCAGATGGAGCTCCTGGATACGCTGGGCAAGGAAACGCAGGGAAACGTGCAGTCGAAGATAGTAAATTAAAAAAGTGGGAAAAAAAATGAGTGCAAAATTTGAGACCCGCGACGTAGTTCTCCCCGGTGACCTCATATACGAGGGCAAAATCCGGAGTGGAGATAACACATACAGAGAAGAAGGAAACCTATACGCTACCCGAGTAGGACTTGTCAACTATGGCAAGGACCGCGTAACGGTGATAGCGCTAGAGGCAGGATTCGTGCCTCTGGTCGAAGACCTCGTAATCGGGGAGGTCAGGGACATCGAGCTAGGACAATGGAAAGTGGACATCGGTGCAGATAAGAACGCCATATTAAGCGTAAATGATGCCATCAACAAGCCCTTCAGGTCCTTCCTAGATATGACCCGGATACTGGACGTAGGAGACACAATTGTCGCGAAGATAGTAGACTTAGACCGGAGCAGAACTGCTATCCTTTCTATCATTGGTAGGGACCTGGGACGAGTTCACGATGGCTTTATCATAAATATAACTCCATCCAAAATACCCAGACTAATTGGGAAAAAGGGAAGCATGATCAACATGATCCTCAGGGAGACAAGGTGTCAGGTCACAATCGGCCAGAACGGTCGAGTGCTGATTCATGGAAGGAATAGGGCTGATGAGGAGCTTGCCGTCAAGGTAATTAAAAAAGTGGATACCGAGGCACATACATCTGGTTTGACAAGCAGAATCCAGGCATACTTTACGGAAATCAAATCCAAACCATAATTATACCTAAATTGCTTCTTTTTTATTTCGTTTTCAGATTATATATAATGATATTGTTGGATTTTTTCGATTAATGAGAACGTAAAAGAGCTAAAACGCTGATGATATCATCGAGTCCATTTTTCACATCCTTTATATCTTAAAAAAAGGTTATCATCCGCATCGGTTGAAGGTGTAACTTAACAAGCGCATCTAATTGTGTTTGGCACTCAACTAAGTATAATGATCAATGAGGCAAGCAAAGCTCTAGGCTTGTACACCTCAAACAATCAAGAGGAATCGAAATGAGTAAAACAAAGACGAAGAGAAAACGGAAAACCAGTAAAAAAATGGTTAGGATTGATGGAAGGAAAATTGACGAAATCAGGTCCACCACAATCGAGACAGGTATTATTCCCAATGCAGATGGTTCTGCTTACATCGAGATGGGAGACAACAAGATCATAGCAGCTGTATATGGACCAAGAGAAATGCACCCAAAGAGGTTGAGCAAGCCACACATGGGCGTCCTCAGAGTCAGGTACCACATGGCCCCCTTCAGTGTTTCACCGAGGAGGTCACCTGCTCCATCTAGGAGAGATAAAGAGATTGGGATGATCATGGTTGACTCCCTGTCTCCGGCACTTTTCTTGGAGAGATACCCGAGAAGCGTAATTGATGTCTACGTGGAGATCATTCAGGCAGATGGAGGCACAAGGTGTGCAGCAGTAAACGCTGCCGCCGTAGCCTTAGTTGACGCGGGAATACCCATGAAGGACCTTGTTGCCGCTTGTGCCGCAGGCAAGATGAAGGGCGAGATCGTTCTCGACCTCGGAGACAAGGAGGATAAGGAAGGCGAAGCTGACGTACCTCTTGCATACATGCCAAAGCTGGACCAAGTAACACTTCTCCAGATGGACGGAATTCTTACCACAGACGAGACGGTAAAGGCAATCGAGATGGCCATCGAGGGCTCCAAGCAGGTCTACGAGATCCAGCGTGAGGCACTAAAGAAGAAGTACGGAATGGCTGAGGAAGAATCTGAGGAGAAAGTTGAGGAGGCTGAGGAAGAGAAAGCCACCGAAGAGGCTCCAGAGGATGTCCCAGAAGAAAAGGAGGAAGAAAAATGAGCAACAATATAGTATCCAGACTCAAGAGAAAGAAGATCCAAGAAGTCGTAGCCGCGGGAAAGCGTATGGATGGAAGGAGTCTACTTGAGTTCAGGGAGATGACGTTAAAGACAAACTTCCTCAAGAAATCCGAGGGTTCATCCGAGCTAAAGCTGGGGAAAACCCATGTCATCGTAGGCGTTACGGCGAAAATCGGGACTCCATTCGAAGACACGCCAGATAAAGGCGTCCTGATGTGCGGAGCAGAGTATACTCCATTAGCTCACGTGACATGGGAGCCGGGTCCACCACCATTGGGCGCTATCGAACTTGCGAGGGTTGTTGACAGGGGACTCAGGTCCGCCGAGATCCTTGATATGAAGGATTATTGTCTTATCGAGGGAAAGAATGTATACATCATATCCGTCGATCTCTACGTGCTCAACTGGGACGGAAATCTCATTGATGCATGTGGTGCAGCTGCAATCGCAGCGCTGAGAGATGCAAAGATCCCGACGTACAAGGTAACCAAGGGTGAGCTCAAGGCAACAGGTAGGTCCAAGAAGTTAAAGCTCCGGGTTGAACCAATCCCGATAACGATCACAAAGATCAACGAGCACTTTATTTTGGACGCCACTGCGGACGAGGAAGAGGTAGCTGATGGCCGCCTTACAATAACCATGGACGAGAAAAACAACGTAACGACAATGCAGAAAAGAGGTTCAATCGGGTTCACACTCGATGAAATAAAGAAATGCATAAATATCGCTACGGAGAAGGCGGCAGAGATAAGGGCACTCACAGTGGCGAGTAAATAATGGCAAAAAACAAACGCTTGAACGTCGGACTACGAGGCAGGGGAGGATCAACCCTAACTAAACGCTATGGAAGGATCATGGCTCTCCTTAAAACATACCATAAATGCCCAAGCTGCGCAAGCCCAAGTGTGAAGCGTGAGAGCGTGGGTCTCTGGGGATGCAAGAAATGTGGCCACACCTTCGCAGGCGGGGCATATCAGCCATCCACGAAGCTAGGTCAGGCTGCACACAGGATACGTGTGCAGAACTAACCCTTTTTTAATTCAATTAACTCTTTTATCGATTAATGGACAAACCAGCTTTTCCCGTTTCAGCAACCATAAGTATAGAACTGAACACTGATCTACTAGCGGCAATGAAAACCGCTTTGATCCCAGAAACTGAATCTCCCTCCTCTGAGAGATCTAAGACTGATATAACTATTCAGAGAAACGAGTTAATTATTGAGACAGTTGCCAGTGATACAACAGCGTTACGGGCATCTCTTAATAGTTATCTTCGCTGGGTGCAGGGAATTCAAGGTATTGTCGATATCCTATAGATTTTCCCCTAAACCATTTATACCCAAAGTCAACTGGTAATCTGTTTCTCTAAGGTGAAATATTCATGAAGAACGAGTTAAAGAAAAGGATGTACGCTGGAGAGCAGCTTTACGGAACGTGGATCACAGTCGAGAGCCCCATCATGACCGAGCTCATGTCCAGTTTAGGGTTCGATTACTTTGTTATTGATATGGAGCACGCGCCTCTGGATCACAGGATGGTGCAGACTCTCATGCAGGCCATGAGACCCGACACTAATACTACACCACTTGTGCGAGTTTGGTGGAATGATTTAGTTGCCATCAAGCGTGTGCTGGATATAGGCGCACCTGGTATCATGGTTCCGTGGATCAACAACAAAGAGGATGCTGAGTTGGCGGTTAAGGCAACGAGGTTTGCCCCTGCAGGTCTCAGAGGATGCGGACCGAGGAGGGCGGCAATGTTTGACCCGGATTACCTGAAAACAGCGGATAAGGAGATAATGGTGGTCTGCCAGATTGAGACAAAGGAGGCTGTTGCCAATATAGAAGACATTTGCTCCGTAGAAGGGGTGGATTGCGTCTACATCGGTCCCGCTGATCTCTCGGCGAGTCACGGTCACCTTGGTAACATGGGGCACCCGGATGTACAGGTTGCAATAGACAAGGTTTACGAAGCAGCAAAGGCTGCCGGAATCGGAGCGGGCATCCATGAGGCCTCAGGAAAGAGCATCCCCGAGAGGATGAAGAAAGCCTATAACCTAGTTACCTTGGGAAATGACCTGGTGTACGCCAAGAAAGGTGTGCTGGCTCACTTCGAGAAACTGGGAATTGAGAGATAAATTCTCTCCTTTTTTTTATTCGTATTCTATTGTAGCTGGCGGTTTAGGCGTGATGTCGTAGTATATCCTGCTGACGTTGGGACATGAATCAAATATCTTAATCGCTGCTTCTTTGAGTGTCGTCCAAGGAATGGGCATCACTTCTACTGTCCGGAAATCCCTAGTTTTCACCGCCCTTATGGATACGATGAAGCCAGGGGTTTCCTTTTTGTCAACTAATAGCAGGAGCCTAGTAGCCTCCGGATAGTTGTCTCCAATATAGCCGCTTATTCCCTTGATTTTTTCGTAGTCTGGTTGGATTGAATGGTCCCCACTGTCGATGAGAGCCATGGTGAGAATCGTTCCGTATACCCGTTTATCGTTGATGATCCCTGTAGCCTTCTCCCCAAGGATTCCAGCCCTGACCCTGTTCTCGCTCATCCCAAGTATCTTTGCCGCATCTCTCCTGAGGACTTTCAACTCCTTGGGCGTCTCACCACTGAATATTGCTGCGAAATACTGTGATGGACTATACGGGTCGAGTTGCTCCTCTACGATGAACGTGGCCTTTTTTAACTCGTCCAGCTTTTCGGGCGTTATCTGTCCAACAACTCTGATGCTGAGTCCTGGCCCCGGGAAGGGCTGTCGCTCAGATAGTTCTGGGGGCATCCCGATTTCCCTGGCTACTGCCCTGACTTGGTGCTTGTAAAGAGTTTTTAACGGTTCTATAATTTTGAAACCGTATTTCTCAACCGTGTCGATACCTATCTGTTCGAGAATATTATGCCTGTTTTTGGTCTCGTCTATGTCTGCCTTTATGGTTCCTTGAACAAGATAATTACATCCTTCCAACTCTGCTTTTTCTCTCAGGGCTTGGTAGAATTTTTCGCTGAACGCCTCTCTTTTATCATCTGCGTCGTTAAAGTCACTCAGGGCATCCATGAAACGCTGTCTCTCATTCAACACCTCTACTGGAAGGCTGAGTGGCTCGGATGAAAGCATTATTTTGACCTGCTCTGCCTCCCCCAGCCTCATGAAGTTGTCATCTATGAATACGCATAGAAGGTTGTCCCCGATGGCTCTGCGAGTTAGGACAGCTGAAACTGTGCTGTCCACACCGCCACTTACTGCAACAAGTGCTTTCTCTTCCCCAAGTGACTCCTTTATTGTCTGGATTTGGAGATCGATGAAAGCGGAGACGTCAAAGTCTTCCATTCTGCTCAAAACCAAGAGGGCGGGGTCTAGCATAAAAGCTTTCAAATAATATTCCTGAATAAGTTAACTATGTAGTAAAAAACCAGTCGAATTTGATAAATGAATGCAATATTTAAGTACCTCAAAAGCGCTGAAATTCGTTGAAAGCGTGAAAGTCTTGGTGGGAACTGTAACCGTTATTGGAGCCGGTGTTATCGGCGGAGCTGTCGTAAAATGTCTGATTAAATCGAGGATCGCAGATAATGTGATCGCGACAAGAAGAGATATCAATGCCTTGATACCGTTAGCGGACCTCGGGGCCAATATCTCGGATAACAACATTGTGGCCGCAAACCAGGCTGAGATAGTTTTCCTCTGTGTGAAGCCCAATGACCTTGAGAATGTGATAAAGGAGATCAAGGACGAGTTAAAGGGAAAGCTTGTGATATCTACGGCTGCAGTTATTCCATTGGCTTTGCTTGAAAAAACAATCCCTGAGGCCAGGTTCGTGAGGACGATGCCGAACATAGCCGCCATGGTTGGCGAGTCATTTACCGCCTACTCAATGGGAGTCACGACGGTCCTTGAGGACAAGGAGGTCACGGAAAAATTGCTCAAGACCATGGGAACATGCATGGAGGTGGAGGAAAAGTACATGGACGCAGTAACCGGACTCAGCGGGAGCGGACCCGCTTTCATAGCGATAGTTATCGAGGCGCTCACGTACGCAGGTCTAAGGGTCGGCCTGCCCAGGGAACTCTGCCGAGTTGCTTCGGCACAGTCTGTCCTTGGTACCGCCAAGATGATTATGGAGCAAACCTGCACTCCAAGCGAGTTAGCAGAGATGGTTACAACGCCGGGGGGAACCACCATCGAGGGTATTTATCAGATCGAGGATGGGAAACTTCGAACTGCGCTCATGAACGCAGTTCAGGCGGCTACCAAGAAATCCTCAAGCATCCGCAGCAAGTGGGGCTAGGTGCATAGGGTTAAATCGTTTTTCAACCGATATCCTTTGTGAACTATTTTGAGTCTTGACCTTGTTATTAGAAACGGTAGGATCATCGACGGTGCTGGTAACCCTTGGTATTATGGAGATGTCGGTATCAAGGACGGAAAAATAGCTGTAATCTCGCATATCAAAGTCAAATCTGCAAGGGAGATTGACGCCAAGGGGCTTATTGTGGCACCAGGTTTTATAGACGCCCACAGCCACGGCGACTTTAACACTTTAATTTACCGACAGATGGAGAACATCATTCACCAGGGAATAACCACGGTTATGGCTGGTCAGTGCGGGTCTAGCCCCGCACCCCTAAGCGATCTGATCAGAGAGGAGGCGCAGCGCGGGTCCGATGCCCAGCTTCCCGAGGGGATAAGTCTTGAGCTTTCCTGGTCCTCGTTCGATGAGTACTTGAAAATGGAGGAAAAAACTGGTCTGGGTGCAAACACAGCCCATATGGTTGGCCATGGCGCGATAAGGTCAGCTGCCATGGGGAACGACGCTAGGGCTCCTCGTAAGGAAGAGCTACAGATAATGAGGAAGCTGATGAAGGAGGCCATGCTCTCCGGGGCTTACGGATTAACAACTGGACTCATTTACCCTCCAGGTATCTACGCGAAGACCGACGAGATCATTGAGTTGGCGAAGGTCGCAACCGAGTATGGCGGAATCTATGACAGCCACATCAGGGGTGAGGGAAAGACCCTCATAGCGGCACTGAACGAGGCGATAGAGGTGGGGGAGAAGGCCGGTATCCCGGTTCAGATCAGCCACCACAAGATAGCCAGCAGCACTCTCTGGGGCAGTAGCGTCGAAACCCTGAGGATGTTTGAGGACGCCAGGGGTCGTGGCTTGGATATTACAGTTGATCAGTACCCGTACAAGGCGGGCTCAACCTCGTTGATGACCCTGCTTCCGCCGTGGGCGCATGATGGCGGGAGGGACGCGGCCCTTGAGAGGCTCAGGGATCCTAAGTTGAGAGCCCGTATGAGGGGCGATATTGAGAATGGTTTGGATGGATGGGAGAACTTTGCCAAGGAGCTTGGATGGGACAACGTCTATGTCACCTCCGTAATCAGCGAGGAGAACAAGTCCATCGAGGGAATGAACATCACCCAGATCAAGGAGCATCGGGGAGCGGAGGACGAGTACACAGCCGTCTTCGAGGTGCTGCTTGAGGAGGAAGGCGCAGCGGGCATGGTCATATTCTACGGCGACGAGGAGGACGTGAAGCGTATCATGAGGCATCCCCTGCATATGGTGGGCACCGATGCGGGATGTTGTACCGTCGAGGGGCCGTTCTGTCGTGGAAAGCCCCACCCCCGACACTATGGGACGTACCCTAAGATACTGGGGAAGTACGTTCGAGAGGAGAAGGTGCTGACCTGGGAGGAGGCGGTTAGGAAGATGACAAGCTTCCCAGCCCAGAGGTTCGGAATCCTTGACAGGGGTTTGTTGAGGCCGGGGATGTGGGCTGACATAACTGTGTTCGATCCTGAGACCGTCATCGACAGGGCGACTTACAAGGACCCCCATAACTTCCCAGACGGGATCCCATACGTCATCGTAAACGGCGAGATGGCAGTTGACGACGGCAAGTACACGGGCGCGCTTGCGGGTAGGACCCTCCGCAAATCCCTGTACTGATTGCAAAGTTTTCAGTCAAGGAACAAGAGGTCAAAATCTCTTTCTCTTCGAATCCTCTACTATCAGGAACCTAAACTCTGGCATCTAGAAATCAGTATTATCCTTCTGGAATTGATCATGTTTTGGTGTGCGCGCATCTCTACTGTCTCGTTGCTTGTAGCCAAAGCTGTGTTCTTAAAACGTGAGAGCTGAGGACTGCACAAACTTGAGGATCATATGACACGAGACGACGAGAATGTCTCAAACGTATAGATTTTAAAAGAAAATAATGTGGTCCTCTCGGACCCTCTGTAGGTTTTATTTAACGTATTTGCCGAAGTGGACTGGGGTTGCGTGGGGAGTCGGCAGCTCTGCCATGGTCTTGAGACCGGGCTCGGCGTTGATGACATGTGGGATCATATTGGTGGTCATGGCGATGGTGCCGTGGTCACCGTGGACACATGGGGTGATCTTGTTGTTAATCGGTGGGACTCCCTTGATGCTGACGCTGTCGTACTCCTCGGGTGCGCCGATGTATGCCTTAAAGTCCATCGTGATGAGGGCTTTCCCCTTGCTGATGCCGTATGCCATCTGGAACCCTCCTGCGACGTTTCCCGCTGGCACCTTGATGGCGTTGCTGGCTACGTCGTGGTCGAAGGTGATTGGCTCTGGCATGTCTACCTTGATCTCGTCAATTACCCATCCCAGGGAGTCCGCAATCATCATGATGCTCTGCTCAAGGCCGACATGGCCTGTGATCTTGTGGTTATCGATGGCGTCCCTGTACTCCTTTACGGTCATTCCTGCCCCGATCTTTTTCTGAAAGGGAATCCGGCGCGTGGCGGCATCCATCTGCCTCGCGATATGCATTTCCTCAACCTGCTCACATGGGCCTGTTAGGAAAATTGGCAGGGTGTCCATGAGGAAACCAGGGTTGATTCCGGTTCCAAGCATGGTGACTTTGTTCTCCTTGGCAATTACGTCCAGCTTCTTGGCTAGCTCTGTTGCCTCGTCCTCGACGTATGGGTACCCCAGCTCCTCGCAGGTACTGATGATGTTGACGCCGTGCTTCAGTATGCCAGCGAACTGGTCGTAGGTCTGGCGCAGGTAGCTCATGGTGGTGTGGGCCACGATGTCCGGTTTTGTCTCGCTAAGAACCTTGTCCACGTCGCTGCTGATGATTACCCCTATCTTCTCCTTCCCAAGGACCTCTCCCAGGTCCTTTCCGAGAATTGCTGGGTTGATGTCGATGGCACCGACGATCTCGATTCCCTCCTTTGAGAGGAGGTGTCTTGCGAGCCTCTGGCCAATGACACCAATTCCGTATGATACTATCTTGACATTCTTCAAGCTGATTCAACGATAAAGCTAGGGTTTTCCTGTTTAAATCTTACCAGATAATAGTGGCTCAGATGAATCCCGTTCTTGTTCACATAAGATTCCTTTGATCTGATTGCCCAAGGATGATTAAACTCAATAACTTTATTCGACTCGTCTAAGCAGGTCGCTGATGTTTTTGACCATTACTATATTGCTCCGCTTGGCGTACAGCAACCCGAGGAAGATGAGAATTCCCGGTCCTAGCCATGTAATTATCATGGTGAAGGCTTGGTTGAACAAGTTAGTCTCCTCCATTAATAGCCAAGATACGGGTACTATGCTTCCCTGAATTCTCCACCATTGGCTGGGCGTTATGTGGGCTTGCCACCAAACAAGGTCACAGGCTATTGGGATCATGAGCAGAACAAGATGGTAGAGCCAGAACATGAGCCCCATGTCGTCGTCCTCCGTAGCAAGCGGCAGCACGATGCACCCAAGATACCATGCCGCGATTGCCGCGATCTCAAGATCTGCGTGGTTCTCAGGAGTCACCCATATCTTGAGAATAATAATAGGCGCTATCAGGAACGGCGCGACGCTTAGACTGTTGAAGGTTCCCCTGTTTTCCTCCGTTTTCTTTGGCAAAACGTCTTCATAGAAGAAGGAAACAGCCATGAGTGTCAGGATAAGCCCGAAGCCCTTCATGGTCTTGATGAACAGGCTGAAGTAACCGAGGATAGGGATCCTGTTTATTACCTTTCCCGCAACCAGTCCCTGGTCCACAGTGAAGCCGTCCTGGAAAGCGTTGTGGTCTCCCTTGGTCTGGTACACCCACCTGGCTTCAACGAGGGTTCCTCCTATCGCCCTGTGGACAATGTACTCTTCGCTATAACCTGGTCTAAAAAAGACCAGTATATCTCCTACGGGCGGGTCACCTATATTTACTGTATCAAAGTCATCGATGCTCTGGATAAATATGAAATCCCCAACTCCCAGAGTAGGTATCATGCTCTGGCTGATGACAACCATCATTGGGTTTGCGGTTCCGAGGGAGTTCCGCATGACCACAGTTCCCCCGTAGAAGACCACTATGAGGGCGATAAAAGTCACCGCGTACCGTATGATCTCCTTTTGCCCGTCATTCATATTTTTTACTCACTGGGCGGAAGCTGTTCTATCCTGGGGTCAAGCCATGCCGTCAGTTTCAGACATGTCGTAGGGGATATCGATCCGTCTCCGAAGCATTTCTCTACTTCGTCGCAGATGAGGCATGGGCAGCCCTCTATCGAGTCAAGGGTCACGAGCTCCTTCTTTGAGAATATCTTGTAAGTCCATCGTCCGTTGTTCAGGACTTTTTCACGGAGTACTCTGCCTTTCTCTTCGAACTTTTTTGCCATCCTGCTGCCTTCACGGCTGCTGACATCAAGGAGCTTCCAGAGCTCACTCTGAAGTAAGCCCTCCTCTCCTGTATCGAAGATTAATTTTAGAGCTTTTTGCTCTGCTTTATTGTTTTTTGGTGCCATTGCCGTACCTCTATTCGTAGTAGAGGAGCTCATAGTCCTTAAGGAGTGCGTGGAGTTGCGCAACCGATTCCTTGACCATGTCCTCATGTTTTGCGCCCGTGCAGACCAGCTTACCCGATGCAAATAGGAGCATAACTACCTTTGGTGTCTGCATCCTGTAGATAAGTCCTGGGAACTGCTCAGGCTCGTACATCACGTTATCCATGATGTCCGCTGCGGTCTCTAAGTCGATCTTGCCGTGGAGGTTGCCGCTTGCTACGATGTTTTGGATCACAATTTTGGGCTTTCCCTCTTTGATGATATTTTTGTTTCTCAAGTCGCGCACGACTTTGTGGACAGCCCTAACCGCCATTCTCTCCGATTTGGCCCCTGTGCAGACCATCTTGCCTGAAGCAAAGATCAGGGTGGCCGTCTTTGGTCTCTTAATCCTGTAAACGAGGCCAGGGAACTGTTTCGGCCTGTACTCCACGTTCCTGAATATTTTCATTATTTCAAGCAGGTCTATCTTCTGGTCGAGTGTTACTGACGCGACGACGTTCTCGACACTAATGGCCAACTCCTCGTCGATGAGGTTCTTGCTGACCTCCTCTTCCAGCTCAATGTCTAGATCGTCAATATAATCCTCAATATCCACTTCTTTCACCTTATAGTCCAGCTACCGTCTCAAGCATCTCTTCTGGGATGAGGTTCTGATTCATTATCTCGATGATGGGGAAGCTATTCATGTTTGGCTCAGAGGCTATATTCTCGCTTGAGCCTATTTCTCCTTTGTAGCTGTTGTACGTGATGAATTTACCTTCAATGGGGTCATTCAGCTTGACGAGATAGATGAAAACCTCGCTCAGCGTACCTCCGATAACGAAGTAAACGTGTTTTCCACCTTTGTTTAGGTGCTGTATGACGTTTGTAGCAGGTGAACTGGCGACAAGCATAACTAAGTCCCGTATGGTATTTAACTGGACAAACTTCATGGCTTTCCTAATATATGCTTGAATTCTTCTATTTAAAGTATTTAAAGTAAAGAATTTTATCGCCCATTGTGTAAACTAGTGAAAAGACATAATTTCTGGGAATTCTGCTGTCAGTTTTTATCATTGGTGCAGTGATATAAGTCAAGTAACGAGATGTCAAGACGTTACCAGATTCGTGCTTGCTGTTTTTGTTATTGAAACCGATAATGTCCGAATAATGGTTTTCTAATAACAAGTGCAGTTTGCTGAACATCGTTAAATAATCTCAGGGGGTATTCGTGTTTTAATGACAGGTATTACTTCTCCTGAGGAGTTCTATGGCTTCAAGCCTGGGACTGACAGACAATTAATCAGATGGGACAAGGTTGTGGAGTATTTCTACAAACTCGATGGTTCATCAAACATGATCAAGGTGGTCGAAGAGGGAAAATCCACCGATGGGTATCCTATCCTCCTATCTTACATCTCATCACCTGAGAACCTGAAAAATCTCGGCAAGATCAGAGGTGACAGCTGGAGCATCAGTCACCCCGAGAACCTTGACGAGGCGGAGGTAGAAAGGATCATCATAGAGGGCAAGGCTGTTGTGGTGATGACCATGAGCATCCACGCCAGCGAGGTCGGTGGTACACAGGGCGCATCAGACTTGGCGTACAGGCTCATCACCAGCGACGAGCCACTTGTCAAAAAGATCAGAGATAATGTAGTCCTGCTGCTGTTCCCATGCGCCAACCCGGACGGGCAGGTCATGACTGTGGACTGGTACAACGAGAACTTGGGCACGGAGTACGAGGGCGCGGGCCTCCCATGGCTCTATCACAAGTACACGGGCCACGACAACAACAGGGACGCGTTAACCCTCACACAGGTCGAAACCCAAGTCATGAACCGTGTCATAGTCAAGGAGTGGTTCCCCCAGGCTTTCCTGGACCACCATCAGATGGGCTTCTACGGTAGCAGGTTCTTCGTTCCGCCAAACAGCAACCCGGTGAACGAGATCGCCGACCCTATGGTGTGGACCGAGCAGAAGCATTACGCTGCCCAGATGGTCATCAGGATGGAGTCAGAGGGGCTCAATGGTATTGAGCAGGCGGCGGTCTTCCCCGCTGACTTTATGCCCGGTTTCAGCCTAGTTTTCCCATGGATGAATATCTGTGGTATGTTCACCGAGTCCGCCAGCGTCAAGGGCGCGACGCCAGTATACGTCCACTACCACCAGCTCAAGCCACATTCAAGAGGCAGGCCTGAGTACCGGGCCAACATGAATTTCACTAACCCTTGGAAGGGCGGATGGTGGCACCTGAGCGATATTCTGAGGGGCCAGATGGCGGCTTCTATGGGGACCCTTGAGGTCGCAGCAAACAACAGAGAGCTAATCCTCAGGAACATGTATGACAAGGCTACGAGGAGCATCAATAAGGGAAAGAACGAGGCACCGTACGCCTTCATCTTCCCACCGGGACAGCTTGATCCTAACACAACCGCTAGGTTCCTGAAGACCCTGGATGATCTCAGCGTTGAGATTCACAAGGCCGAGTCAGAGGTCAAGGTGGGGGAGGTATCCTACCCTGCCGGCAGCCATCTGGTTTTCGCCAGCCAGACGGTCAGACCATTGATATTGAGCCTGCTGGGGCAAACGAACTATAGGGACAACCTGTGGGTGCGTGGCCCAGACGGCTCACCGATGATGAACTATGACTTTGCTACCCAGACCATGGCCGAGTTCAAGGGAGTCAAGATCGTGGAGGCCGAGGAGGTTCCCTCGGGAAAATTCGTAAGGGTTTGCCCAGAGCCACCAAAGGGCGGGCTTCGTGGTGACTCCGAGCACGGATATCTCATTGATTGCAGGATTAACGACAGCTTTAAGGCTTTGAACAAACTGGCAAAGGAGGGCATCGAGGTCAAGAGGATACCCATGCCAGTCTCTGTCGGAGGCACTGATTTTCCCGCTGGCATGTTCTACATTAAGGATGCAGCAAAGGAGATCGCCGAGGAGACCCATCTGACGCTGATCCCACTGGACTCGAAGTATGAATCAGAGATGCTGGATGCAAAGCCCCTGAAGGTCGCAATGTACCAGCGTTTCTGGGGCGGCAACATGGACGAGGGCTGGACCAGGTGGCTCCTTGAAGAGTTCGGTTTCGACTATACCACAGTCAGGGACGAGGATATCAAGAAAGGTCTGGAAGGCTACGACGTGCTCATTCTTCCCAGCGACTCACCTGCCATGATCGTGGGTGATAAGGTGGAGGAGTTCTACGAGAAAAAATACAAGGGCGCGTTTGCCGCTCCCGTCCTTCCCCCTGAGTACAAGTCTGGTATCGGAGATGACGGGGTTGAGAAGATCAACGAGTTCGCTGTGAACGGAGGAACCGTCCTCGCCCTCTATGATAGCTGTGAGTACGCCATCGAGAAGATGGGCGTCCCAGTTATCAACACCCTGAAGGAAGTGAACTCAAAGGAGTTCCACTGTCCAGGCAGCACCGTGTGGGTGAATGTTGACAACAGCCATCCCCTCGCGTACGGTATGCCGGAGAAGGCGTTGATCCTTCTTAGAGGGAACCACGCCTACGCGGTGAAGGCAACCCACAACAACGACCACTACAGCGTTGTGGTTACCTACCCAGAGGAGGACATGAAGCTCAGTGGCTGGCTCATAGGTGAGAAATATCTCGCGAGGAAGGCTGCCCTGATTGAGGCAAAGAAGAAGGATGGAAGGGTCATAATGTATGGCTTCGCTCCCCAGATGAGGGCACTGACTGACGCCAGTTTTAAGTTCTTCTTCAACGCTCTTGTGGGCTAGCCCCTTTTTTTACAACCCTAGGCTGCCCAGTTGTTGCTCGTATGTCTTCTCTCTGGGATTGGCTCAATGGGTCTCTTTCCCTCGTGGATGTCCTTGTTGACATATAGTGCACAATAGCACACCCCGAACTCCACTACATCCAGTGTGCGGTAATCGCAAGGGCAGATGATGTCCTTATCATTCTCGATGGTTCCAGTAGATATCCTGCATGGACAGCTAGGGTAACCGTAACGTTCCCTGTTCACGGCCAGTCCCTCGATGAGAGTTTTCAGCTGTTCAGGCTCGGGACAGAGATACATTTGGTTCTTCTCGGCGTTCCTCTCCGCGTTCTTTTTCAGTCTCTCGTACCAATTCATAGTCCAAGAGCCTCGACAATATCATCCTTTTTGAATCCCTGGATGACGATATCCTCGTTGATGACTGCGATGGGAAAAGCGACAGGCACCTTCTTTGCCTTGAGCTCCTCGACTGCCTCAACCTGGTCCTCCTTCGTGCACAGGTCGAGGTCAATGTACTCGTACCGGACGCTATTCTCTTCCAGAAAAGACTTGAGTTTCTTACACCAGCCGCATGTGCTTAAAGTGTAGAGAAAGACCTTGTTCTTGCTGTTGGTTCCGTCGACTATCATCGTTTCCATGGATAATGTCTCCTGTACCGTTGAAGGTGATTGACGGGATATAAAATGTGATGCATAGTTTCCGATGAGACTGAGGGTTACTTGGCCCTGCACGTCTTTTATCCTCGTGGGTCAAAGTCTTCCTGATATTAAATGGGCGGCAAGAAGAAATACGACGGCTACAAAGCGTTCGATTACCTGAAACCAGGGTTCGATTACAAGGTCTTTGACCTGGTTAAGCATCCGAGGGTCGAGCCCTATTATGTTCCACTGAGCAGAACGGAGGAGGAGAGGTTCCAGGAGCTAGTTGAAAAATCCACGCTGATTGACCTCCACGAGCACCCCGTTCTGTGGCCCGATGATATGCGGGATGTGCCCGAGCTACACGGGCTGGGGAGGCATTTCACTGCGTATGAGGCGCTGAGCACGAGCCACATTGACTGCGTGTTCGATAACCTGATGGATGGCATGAGCTATGCCACCAGCTATAGCGGGTGGAAGTGGACTGACGTGATACACGATATCGGAATCAGGCTCAGCGACATCGCCCATCAGGGTCTTGTAACTCACTGCAGAAATGTTCAGGACATAAAGGACGCAAAGGAGAATGGAAAGATCGCCTTTGTTATTGCACTTGAATCAGCCACCCCCATAGAGAACGAGCTTGACAGGATCGATGTCCTCTACGGCCTCGGCGTCAGGAGCATGGGCATCTGTTATAGCGAGTCAAACATGTTGGGTGGGGGAATGGGGGAAGCCAACAAGGACTCCGGGCTCACTGATTTCGGTTACGACGCGGTCAAGCGTATGAACAAGCTGGGGCTCCTTATCGATGTGGGGCATACCAACGACAGGACGGCTATCGAGACCATTGGGGCGAGCGACCACCCCATCTACAACAGCCACAGTGGGCCTGGAGCCATCGCAGTCGGACATACCAATGGGGACGAGGTGCTGCAGGCCATGGCGGAGAAGGGTGGCGTTCTTGGGGTGGGCGGGGCCGGCCAGGGATTACGAACCGAGAAGCACCCCATCGGTAGCATCGAGAGCTACATGGAGTGTGTTGAGTACTGTATCGACCTGATGGGAGTTGATCACGTTGGATGTGGTCCTGATACCTTGTACGGTGCACATCAGGAGTTGTACAAGGTTTGGTTCCCGCGGAAGAAGGGAAACCACGATAGGGAAAGCAGGGCACCCAGGATGAACTGGCCTGTACCCGATGGGGCGGTTGACCCTGGTTACGTGAAGGGCCTTGAGAACCCCAACGAGTACGTGAACATCATGCGCTGGATGATAAAACACGGCTATGGGGACGGGGAGATCCAGAAAGTGGTGGGCCTCAACGCCATGGGGCTGCTGGAGAGGGTTTGGGTCTAACAGTTATCCCCTCTTCATTTTCTAGCAGGTATGTCAAACTCTCATACTCGCGGTATTATAATGAACAACCAAGTGTTTTTCTTGGTAGTCTATGATTCATAAGTCTGTTTCATCAACTATTGGACCCTCGTCGACTAATCTACTAAAACGACTACACAATATTCTGAATACTTATTCTATTACATTGGCGCACGCGTCCACACAGGTTTTGTGAGCTTACAGTACAGAGGACAAAACAAAATAAATGAAAATCTAGGTGGATAATTTCTCGGCCAGACGCGCAATCGCCAAGCCAAGGTCCCTGGATGATTCCATTCCCTCCTCATCGTTGAGGACGTCTCCCTTTGCCTCCGCCACAGCATTTGCATAGCTCTTGATACCGGGGACGATCATCTTCTGACTCAGTATGAAGAGTAGCTGCTGGGTCCAGACGTTTGCTAGTCCGGTTCTTCTGGCGACACTCATTGCGCCTGCCACCTTTCCATCGAACTTAGTTCTGCCATGGACGCTGCCGTTGAACGTACCTGACCTATCGATAAGCGCCTTCATATGAGGCGTCATTGACTCATAGTAACTTGGACTGGCGAGTATGAGGCCCTCCGCCTCTGTCATCTTGTTGAAAACGTTCTCAAAGTCGTCGTCTATCCTGCATTTTCCAGTCTTTGAGCAGACCCCGCACCCGTCACAGGGCTCCACCCTGTTCTCAGCGAGGAGAACTATCTCAGTCTCTGCCCCTTCGCTTCTCGCTGCCTCAAGCGCGTTGTTGACCATAATTTCTGTGTTGCCGCCCTTCCGTGGGCTGCCAACAATCCCTAGAACCCTAACCATGGACACCAGAACCACCCATGAGTGGATAAAACCTGCGGGCTAAAAGCCTAGACCCATGGAGCTGCAGTTGTCGAGGACCGGGTGGAACGGCACATCGTACTTGCACCAGATGTTGTCAAGGGCTCCGGCGTCCTCTCCAACGGAGTCAATAACGCAGTGAAGCACCTCGTGGTTGATGGCCATCTCCATCTCCTCCTCCTTGACGATGAGTCCGTTGTACTCCTCGGCCATTTCGTAGCCCCCGAAGAACAGATAATACTGCCCGTCATCCGTTACGGTTGCCCCGTTGTGGCCAATTATAATCACTACGTCGTCATGGAACTCCAATTTATACCTCGGTTCACACAACGCTGCGATTCTCACATATAAACTGAATTAAAATGGATTATTGACCCAAGATGTGGATTAGTGTTCAATGGAATTTGACACCCGTTCGACCGGAACTGGTTACCGCTGACCGTGGGATGTCTTCATGAACTCCCGGAGCAGGGTGGTCGCGAAGCCCCCCTTGTGGAGCGTGAACGATAGTTGGATCCCCCTCTTCTTTGCTTCGATCTCTATTCTCGGAGTCAGCCTCCCACGCCTCCTGGTCCCTGTGACCCTGTTCCGCTTCAACAACTTGTTTGACAGCCCAGACTCGGCGTATATTTCGGCCTCCAAAATACCGGCTTCCCTCGATGCTCTGATCATTTTTGGCCCGAACATAGGGGCAGTGAAGCTGATCTCCCCGTTGAGATACCGCTGCTGCAAGTCCCCTGGCTCATGAATCAGGGTTCTTTCCCCCGTCCCGTGGTCCTCAATGATGTCCCCAGGAACCAGCCTGTCGTAGATGTCCCTCTCAACCCTCTCAGCAAGGTACCTGTTGCATAGGTGGCTCTGGTATGCGGATATCAAGTACCTTGAGAGCCACCGGTTCCCTACGTTCTTCTCACCGTGGAGGATATCCCATCCTGCTTTGGCGTTCTTTCCCCTACGCCCCATACGCTGCTCACCATAAAAGTTGGGGATGCCTATACTGTGGATGCGATCAGTGATCCTGTTTACACGGTGCAGTGCCTTACCTCTCGACACCTTGATGTCCGAGATGAGCACCTTGAAGCTGTTCCCGATGAGGTGCCCAGCCCTGAACTTCGTGTCATGGTACTTAGCCCAGTTGACCCTGACATCGATGCTCCCAGCGACTGACCTCACAGCCTTTTCCGTGTCTATCTTTTCCTTCTCAAGCTGTAGGCTGAAAACCTGGGTAGCCCTAGCGTCCTTGTCCTTCAACCCACCTGTCCCAATCATCTGCGGTCTCAGGTGGAAAAGCTCCACCAGCTGCATCTGCACCTCCCTTGTGGTCATACCCTCCTTAGTGATGTTCATGTACAGATGGGTCCCCCTACCCGAGGGCTCGATTGACGAGATCTCCTCTACAACAAAATCATCGATCCTTGCCCTGATCCTGCCCCCAATACCGGGCAAGTCTTCTGAGATCAATGGCAACTGTAGGTTGAACTCGGGGACCATTCCTTGGTTATACTCCCCTCCGCTTTTGAAGAGTTGGGAATAGAGGAAGTCTAACCTTCCCCTTGTTCTAGCACCTTCTCCAGTATCCTCTCGGCTCGGTCGGTGTTGAACACAGCGCACTCGCAGCACTTTCCCATTATCGTGGCCGCCTTCTTCGGGGTCAGCCTGCGCATCCTGACGTACTCCATCATCTTGCGGATGAGGTTAAACGAGACCATGCCGTGGCCGCACAGGGTGGTTATCTCAATGACTTCCCTCTCGGGGAGCCTGTCCTTAGCGCCCCAGAAACCAAGGGACTGCTCAAGGCTATGTCTCTGAATCCCGCTTTTACCGCAGCATTCGTGGGCGCCCTCAAGGAGCCCGCTGATGTTGATTGAGATACCAAGGTCAGCCTCGACCAGGTCACTCACCACCTTCTGGAGAGTGTCAACGTCCGTGAAAACTGCCGCGGACGTGGAGCCGTCCTTGAGCTTAATCACTAGATCGTTGAAATCTACGTCATCCTGGAGGACGGAGCCCAACTTGCTGCTGCCGATGTTGACAGGGCCGTACTTGTTGCAGATCCTGAGGAACTCATGGATCTTGGGGGCCGAGCCGGGTTTGTAATCTTTGGCAATGGACGTGAAGATGACGTAGTCGCCCTTGAGTTCCTCTACGGAGCCCTTCCTGTGTAGCGTGTTTGTCATTGCCCCTTCTCCTGGAACAGGGGCCTGCCTAGCCCCAGGTTGGTTTTCCCGTTAGGTGTAAGGGTGTAGCCTGCATCCTCCACCCATTTCTGGTGGGGCACCGAGCTATCGGGGTTGCACTTTGACCCGACTCCGACGGCGAAGACTGTGTCGATCTCAGCTTGCACTGATTCAAGTGTACTCAGGTAATCTGGTATCTTGTCCAGCGTCGTCTTGATCTCAATGATGGCCGACAGGACCTTCTCGCCTAGGACCTCCTCCTTCATCTTTCCCGTTCTAGGGTTCTCCATGAGCTGAGTCACCGGGTTATTTGCCTCGAAGTGGGGGTCCAGGTGTATCAGCGAGGTGGCGACCTTTTCCACATCCCTGAAATGGGCCCCGATTCCGGGCCTGCCCAGCTCGATTACTATTCCGGCCTCGCCGGTCCGCAGCCTCCCCGTTACCTCGTTTGTTTTGATCTCCTCGGTTCCCCTGCCGCCTACGCCGGTGCCCGCGTGGACTACCGTGGGGTCGCTAAACTCGGCCCGCAGGCTCCTTGGATACTCAAGCTCAGGTGGGACTAATGCATTCGTGGGACAGACATCCACCTCGGCCATGAACTGTAGGCTGAAGGCCGAGAGGATGCTCCTGATACTACCTACTAACGCGGGTGCGTATCCCTCGTCCCTGAGGACCCTATGGCAGGTGGAGCACTCGACGCACTCGTCCTGGTTGACCACGGATTTTCCGTCCAAGTCCAAGCTGATGGCCTCCATGGTGCAGATGGCGTGGCAGTTTCCACAGCCGACACATCTGTTCTTGTCTATATCCAAGAGGGCTTCCCTCCCGTCTTAATCATGTTCATCCCGGGTGAATTCATGGATTAAAGAGGCCTAATTTGTGGATAAAACTATGGATGGATAGTCTCTAGCTGGTACCTGCAAGTTGATGTTCTGGGATTTTTTTTATTTGGATAGGAATTGGTGCTACCCGGTGTGACCGAGTGCGTACTCCTCAAGCGAGGCGATGTACATGTCCTTCCTATCCCTGGGGAGCCATGAGCCGTCGAACGCATTTCTCATGAATTGGACGAGGTCTTCCTTTGTGTAGCCGCTGCCCTCCACTGCCCCTATCAGGGTTCTGTTCATGTACTCCGATGTGAACTCCGCCGGGTCATCGGTGTTCAGTGTCACCTTGAGCCCTAACTCGTACATCTTTTTGATGCCTTCAAGATCCCTTGGGCCCGGGTATGGGTTCCTCCACGTCGGGCAAGTGGTGAGTGTGATGTCCCGCCTGATGAGTTCAGCAACCAGCTCAGGGTCCTCGATGCTGTTGATGCCGTGGTCGATCCTGTCTGTCTTTAGGAGGTCGATGCATTCCCAGATGTGCTTGACACTGTCCTCCTGGTTCACGTCGCAATGGGCGGTGACCCTGTAACCCTGCTCCCGCGCCTTCTCGTAGACCTCGGTGTACTTGCTGGGCGGGTTATCCTTCTCGTAGGAGTCTAAACCGAGCCCTGTGATGAGGTGTCTATAAGGGTACGCCTGCTCCATCATCTTCCAGGCACTCTCAACGGTGCGCTCCCGGTTGATGCACATGATGAGGTTACAATCGACCCCGAAATCCCTGAGGCCGTCCTTTTTGCCCTCGTCTATGCCTTTAATCATGGCGTCGAAGCTGATTCCTTGCTCTGTATGGAACTGGGGGTCAAACTTGATCTCTACATACACGACGCTATTGTTCATACAAGTGCGGAGGAACTCGTAAGTAACCTCGTAGAAATCAGCTTTTGTTCTGATGACGCTGACGAACATATAGTGTAGGTCGAGAAAGCTCTTCAGGCTGGTCGTCCGGCTATCCAGAGCCTCTTGGATTTCCTCAACCGTCTTGAATGGGTAATCCATCCTGTTTCTCTCAGCGAGCTTAAGCACCGTGGCAGGTAAGATGGTTCCTTCAAGGTGGACGTGGAGCTCAGCCTTGGGCAAATCCTCGATGAATGATCGCATCTCAACAGAAACAGGGAACATTTCCATCAAAGACTCCTGAACTGAATATATGTTTAATCCTTTGCACCTCATTTTTAGATGGAATCTCATTTATACAAAAAAGACCTACTTTTCCTGTATGAACGTTGAATTATCGAATAAGATCAGAGAGCTGATGAACAAATTGAGTATCCCTGGCGTTGCCATCGGGGTTTACAACGGTGGAGATGTGAGCACCCAGGGTTACGGTGTGACCAACATCGACCACCCAATACCTGTTGACGATGACACCCTGTTCCAGATAGGGTCCATCACCAAGACCTTCGTAGGGACCATGACCATGATGCTGGTAGATGAGGGAAAACTTGACCTGGACACGCCTGTCCAGACATACCTGCCAGAGTTCAAGGTACCGGACGAGGAAGCATCAAAGAAAGCAACGATCCGCCACCTGTTCACACACAGCGCCGGATGGGTGGGTGACTGGTTCCCCTCTGGAATCGAGCAAGGGCCAGACAGCGTGGAACACTATGTCAAGACTATGATTGATGATCCTCAGGACATGCCACTGGGCGAATCGATCTCATATAATAACGCAGGGTATAACCTGGCAGGACGAATCCTGGAAATTGTCACTGGCAAGGTGTTCAGCGACCTCATCAAGGAGATGATATTCGAGCCACTTGGCATGACGGACACGTATACCTTACCGTGGAATATGATGACCAAACGCTTCGCATCAGGGCACACACTCTCTGAGAAAGGGATTGAGGTATCTAGTCCATGGTTTATTGGACGGTCTTCAGGTCCAGCTGGTGGAATAGTCTCCAGCGTCAAGGACATGGTAAAGTACATAAAATTCCATCTGGGCAACGATCTGCTATCCAAGGAGTCACTGACAGCCCTCCACACGCCGCAGCGGGAGTACGCCCCTGGCCACAGCATCGCCCTTACGTTCTGGGTCGACAATACAAGGTCAGCCCGTTCAATGGGTCACGGAGGAGGCACCGTCGGGCAGATATCCCTTCTCACTATTGTTCCCGACCACGACTACGGGATGATCCTTGTCACAAATTCGGCAACCGGACGGATGTTCAACCCCAAGATAACCAACCTCGCGCTGAAGGAGTACATAGGTGTGGACACCCCTGAACTTGAGTTCATGGAGTTATCTGATGACGAACTTCAGGATTATGCTGGCGAGTACGAGGCAAAGCTTACCGCAATGACAGTAGCCGTTGAGGATGGCAAACTGACACTGAGCAGCAGGTACCTCGGTGGCTTCCCCACCGCTGATGACGTGCCCGAAACAACCGAGCCCTCACCACCATTACCTTACGGATTCTACGAGAAAGATCATATCAAGGGACTGGATGCCTCCAACAGCGAGGTCATCGCTCAGTTTATCAGGGAAGACGGTAAAGTGTCCATGATCAGATCAGGGATGAGACTCCACAAGAGGCTCTAAACATCTTTTTTTGGTATTGATCTTTTATGTCCTTTTTTTCTTTCAACTCTCAATACTTATTTGAGATTCAAAAGCCGAATTTTGGTATTAACCATCGTGTACGCGCGCGGCCCCAACGGGTATCAATGGAAATAACCGCGCTTGCACTAAATATAGCGCACACGTTTCGAGTTAATTAATCAGAACTAGATTACGTTTAAATCATGATACAGAAAAACTTCCTCTTATCATATCCAAAATATGAAATAACCTCGCATCACCCGTATTCTCCATGAATTCTTCCCGCGTCCTACTTGAGATGCTAAAAAACTACGACGTTGAGCACGTTTTCGGTCTCCCCGGCGAGACAACGCTGCCACTATACAAGGAGTGGCTTGACTATCCCGAGATTAAGCACGTGATGGCACGAGACGAGAGAAGCAGCGCATTCATGGCGGATGGGTACGCCCGTTTCACCAACAAGCCCGGTGTCTGTGAGGCTCCCAGCGTCGGTAGCACTCATATTCTACCAGGGGTAGCCGAGGCATACAAGGCATCACTGCCCGTAGTCTTCATGACCAGTGACATCCCCCTCCACTTGGAGACCCGCAACATGCTCACGGGGCTGGACCAGACCAGCATGTTCAGCGGTATTACGAAGGAGACATACACGATCACGAACCCCGGCCAGATACCCCACACTATCCGGAGAGCATTTAGGGTGGCGACCACTGGCAAGCCTGGGCCGGTGCACATCAGACTACCCTATGATATCCTGCAGGGGGAAACCGTTGACCCAGACCTCTACTCGCAGAAAGACTTCACAAAATACCCCGGCCACAGGCCTGTAGCCGAGACAGCGAAGATCGTCGAGGCGTTAAAGCTCCTAGGCGAGGCGGAAAACCCGGTTATCATTGCAGGTCAGGGGGCACTGTACAGCCAAGCATGGGACGAGTTGGTATCAGTCGCGGAGATGTTCATCGCACCCGTGGGCACCACTATCAACGCCAAGGGCGTCATGCCTGAGATGCACCCACTGAGCATCGGCGTAATAGGAGCGAGGGGCGGCACCACCCTAAGCAACAGGGTCATCTGCGAGGCCGACCTCATATTCTTCGTTGGCAGCAGCACCGACTCTGCCGGGACTGACAAGTGGACCGTGCCTGGAGTAGATACTGATGCCAAGATCATCCAGCTTGATATCAGCGAGCACGAGGCGGGCAACAACTACGATGTTGATGTCATCCTCATCGGCGACGCCAAGGCCACCCTCGGCTGGATGCTTGAGCTAGCCAACGTCAGCCCACGCGAGATGGAGAAATTGCCAAGGATCCAGGCTCTAATCAATGCTAAGGAAGAGCACAGTGTGTACGTTGCGGGGCTCATGAGCAGCAACGAGAAGCCAATTCACCCCGTCAGGTTCATCAAAGAGCTTCAGGACGCGTTACCGGATAAACGATGCCTCGTCATGGACGTGGGAACAAGCGCCATCTACACATCAACGTTCTACAAGGTGCCGAGCGCAGGACGCTCGATGGCGTACAACTTCGCCATGGGTAGCCTAGGTTACGCTCTGCCGACAAGCGTGGGTGCCAGCATTGCAAGACAGGACCACAGTATCGCCACCCTGGTGGGCGACGGGAGCTTTGGATTGGCGGCCGCAGAGCTTGAAACTATATCAAGGATTGGACTCAACAACAACGTCATCGTGGTCAACAACAGCAGCTTCGGTTGGATCAGGGCCGAGTGGAAGCTCAGCTATGGTGACGAGTACGTGGATTTCGCCACCAACTTCAACGAGGTTGACTATCCCAAGATCGCGGAAGGTTTTGGGCTCAAAGCCAACAGAATAACCCGCCCAGGGGAAATGTCAAGCCTCAAGGAGCTGTTCCACAGCGACGAACCCAGCTTCACCGAGCTGGTGCTCCAGCCCGAGGACATGCTTGTACCTCCGGTACCCATCTGGATTCGAAAGGCTGAAAAGAAAGGCGTAAGGCACGTCAAGTGATTAGATGGCTAAGTATCCAGTTACCCTCGGCACCAGGCTACTCGACTCGTTAGGGGTCGAATACACCAAGCACCTCTACGATTATACCAAATCCGGAGCTGTGGCAGCCGCGGAGATCATGGGTCTACCTGAGCACGCCATGATCAAGACCTTGGTTATGGAGGACAACGAGGGAAAGTCCTTCATAATACTGATGCATGGTGAGAAGCGGACAAGCCTAAAGGATCTGGCAAGACAGATTGGAGTCAAAAACGTGTCCTCAGTGAGCTCTAAAAACGCTCAGCGGTACACTGGGTACATGGTGGGGGGAATAAGCCCATTCGGTACAAAACGGGAGCTAAAGGTTCACGTCGAGGCGACTATTCTAGACCTTGATTACCTCTACATCAACGGCGGCAGGCGTGGGTTCATCCTGGGCATGAAACCTGATGTGCTAGTCAAGGTGCTTGGACCAAAACCCGTGAACGTAGCCCGGTAATCATCATTTGCCCAAGCGATAGCGTTTCCCCTATCTATTCGAGTAAATACCTGTTTTTAGTGTAATCATGTAACCCAGAAACATTGAGAACTCTTTTTATTTGAATATCGGCTTTTTTCGGTGAACGGTGAATTACTTGGAGAAGTACGAAAGCATACTAATCAAGAACGGCATCCTCCTCACTATGCAGGGCGAAGGCGTGGGCTCCATAATCGACGGGGCAGTCGCCATCGAGGGATCTGATATCGTAGCTGTGGGAAAAACAGCAGACGTTGTGAAGGAATACGGAAGCGCAGAGCACATTATAGACGCAAAAGGCAAGGCAGTTCTGCCCGGTTTCATCGACGGACACATACACACAGGCCTCAGCCTGGTAAGAGGCGAGGCCCAGGATGTCCCGGAAATCGAGTGGATGCTCAAGACCATGGCCCCGTTCACAAGCTATCTGACACCGGACCATAGCATCAAGGGTTCACGAGTAGGTGTGCTTGAGGCATTGAAGGCGGGCACCACTACGTTCGGCGAGATTGGCGGAAACATGACCCCCGTGGCTGAGCAGGTCTTCGTCCCATCCGGCGTCAGGGCGAACCTCGCAGACACAATCAATCAGATCGGCCCAGAGAGCAGGCCGGACCCACGGAAGCCATACATCTTTTTCGAGGACATCGGCGAAGCCAAATTCAAGTCAGGCGTCGAGTTAGTAGAAAAGTACAACGGCAAGGGAGACGGAAGGGTCTCGGCTATACTATCACCGCACGGTGCGGATATGATGGACAAGGAGCTTCTGCTCCGGGTAAAAGAGAATGCAAAGGAGCTAGGCGTCCTGGCTCACATTCACGTCGCTCAGGGAGGCAGGGAGGAGTTGCAGATGAAGATGCGGTACGGTATGACCACTATCAAATTCCTTGACAGCATTGGTTACCTAGACGACCAGCTCATCGCGGCCCACTGCCACCAGACAGAGGACTCAGAAGTAGAGCAGCTCGCCAAGAGGGGCGTCAGGTACGCCTCATGTCCCGCAAGCATCGGGTTAATCGACGGGATTACCCCTCCCTTGGGGCTGTTCCTCCAGGCAGGTGGCAAGCACGCCACCATTGGAAGCGACCAGGCACCGGGGAACGGCCATCATAACATGCTGGTGGAGATGAAGGTAGCGGCGCTACTCAACAAGAGTAGGCACAGGGACCCGACGGTGCTGCCCTCATGGAAGATGATGCGGTTGGCAACCATTGAAGGAGCCCACGCCATCGGGTTAGGCGACAAGATAGGAAGCCTTGAGGTAGGCAAGAAGGCAGACGTAATCCTTCTGGACCTAAAGGTGCCCCATATGACGCCAATCATCTACAGGCCAGTTCTCAATGTGGCGCCAAACATCGTTTACAGCGCAAGAGGAGACGAGGTCACTGATGTCATAGTCAATGGCAGCGTCATCGTCAAGGACAAGCAGTGCCTGACAATGGACGAGGTAAAGGTTATTGAGGATGCGCAGATTGTGGCAACGGAGATCTGTGAGGGGGCCGCTGACGGCTTCCTAGAGGCAGACGGCTGGCTGGCGCGCGAGGTCAAGCGGGGCCTCTATTAACCTATTTTTCTATTTTTCAGTAATTGTTCCTTTCTGGAAAACGCATCAAAATAATGGGAACGCTACCCTCAGGACATAATTGCAGCTAATCAGTCGAACATGTCATCGCTCTGCCAGATTACGATGAATAAACCGCAAATGATTGCCAGCGCGTAATGATATGCGTTGAACGCCCACAGGTAGTTGACGAACTCGTTCAGCACGATGTCCCCGAAGTTCGAGTCCTCAAAGTATAGTCCGAAAAGTGGATAAGTTGAGACAAGGGCGCCAAAAAACTTCCCCACGAGGAATCCAATTGTGAACTGGACTCCTCTCTCTCTCGTCATCAACTTTGACACATTCTACTAATTATATATAAACTATTAAACATTAACCTCTCAATGCTCTCTTTTTCATGTAGTTAAATGATTCTATACAATAAAACATAAGAAATCTATTGGCTGGAAGTACGAGTTTTTCCTCTGACCACCCATTTAGTGGACTTTCTACTTAGAGATAGCGTCCAATCAGGGACGCCAATCCCTGCTTCCCGACCGCCCCGACAGTCTGACCGACGGGTTTCCCGCCCTTGAACACGATAAAGTTGGGGATACTCATAACCTTGAACTGGGTGGCGGTTACCCTGTTCTGATCCGTGTTCAGCTTGGCAAAATGCGCCCTGCCCACGTACTCTACGGCCATCTGTTCCACGATTGGACCCATCATCTTGCACGGCCCGCACCACTCGGCCCAGAAATCAACGAGAACAGGCCTGTCAGTCTGCGCAAGTACGGTGTGAAAGTTGGCATCTGTGAGCGTGTTGACCTTGCCGTCCATCCAGAAGACTGGTTTCCGCTCCGCAGTTATCATCCGCTTTAACATATCCTGCTTGATACGCTCAAGCTCGCTGTCTGAACTCATTGACCCTTTTTCCGTTAAGGTAGGTTATGAATGCTTCCAAAAAACGAGTAAGAAAAAAGCCTATTTTAAGCTCTCAGAGTAATCGGCTCTGGTCGAGTCATACTTGTGGGCCCCCTCGGGGTCATTTACGATCTCCCTGAGGTACTCATTGCATCCCTCCCAGTCACCCGCCTTGGTGTGTGCATCAATATAGTTCTGTGGCATGGGGTGTGTTCCAACCACCACGGGTAACCCGACGTAGTTCTCGATGAACGTTTTGTGGTCCCTGATGTATGGGCACGGCGGATAACCCGCTAAATAGCATGATGCTAGGAGGATCACCTCGGCTCCGTACTTTTTCATATCGACCGGCGCGTACTCCAGTCGCTCTCCTGGGCACCCTCCGCAAGCCATCCAGCCAACGACCTCTATGGGCTCGTCCTTGGGGTACTTTCTGAAGACTCCGTCCCGTTCGATGATTGCCCTAAAACACTTGTTCCCTACACAGGTGCGGTTTCTGTCACAGATCATGATTCCGAGTTTGACCATTTGGATCATATTTGCTCGTTAGGATACCGTAAAAACATATCTCCCGTGTTTGATGCTCAGGGTTTTTATTTTAGGCTGCGAAAAAGGTTCCGCGAGCCTTGTCTGAAAAGAACGCGTTTTCCTTGCTCTGCCGGCCGGTAAGGCGGCTAATACAGGAGAGGGGCTTCGAGGAACCCACGGAGCCACAGCGCAAGCTAATCCCTATTATACTTGAAGGGAAGGACGTTCTGCTCATCTCGGCAACAGCCACGGGTAAAACAGAGGCAGCGGCGCTTCCAGTCCTCCACAGGTTCCTGATGAACGGTGGGAGGCAGACAGGTATTAGCATCATATACGTAACGCCGCTCAGAGCGCTAAACAGAGACATCCTAGACCGGATGACCTACTGGGCCAACAGGCTTGATTTCAAGTTGGGCGTCCGCCACGGCGATACCAGCCAGAAGGAGCGGACCTACCAGAGGCTGGTGCCTCCAGATATGCTCATCACGACGCCGGAGACGCTTCAGGCGATACTCCAGGGCAGGACCATCAAAAACCACCTGAAAACGGTTCGCCATATTATTATCGACGAGATCCACGAGCTGGCCGACAACAAGAGGGGCAGCCAACTAAGCCTCGCACTTGAGCGAATCAAGGCGATAACCGAGGAGCGTCCCCAGATGATCGGGCTTAGCGCCACAATCGGTAGCCCCGAGACTGTAGCCAAGTTCCTTGTTGGGAACGACGAGCCCGTTGAGATAGTACAGGTCTCGGCGCTCAGGGACACGCGCCTTGAGATAGTCTACCCGAAACCCGAGGCCGAAGACTATGACCTTGCCGAGAAGCTTTTCACCCACCCCGAGGTGGCGGTCAGACTCAAGGTTATGAAGGACCTCATCGAGGACCACAACACAACACTCATTTTCACAAACACCAGGAGTACCAGCGAGGCGCTCACGAGCAGGTTCAATATCTGGGACACAGATTTCCCTTTGAGCATCCACCACGGATCTCTGGCGAAGACCAGCAGGATCGCCACCGAGAGAGGGCTGAAGAGGGGCGACCTCAGAACCGTGGTCTGTACAAGTAGCCTTGAACTGGGAATAGATATCGGGCGTATCGATTTAGTTATTCAGTACAACAGCCCCAGACAGGTCACGAGACTACTCCAAAGGGTTGGCCGCAGCGGTCACAGCATCGACGAGGTCAGCAAGGGCGTCATCGTGGCGCTGAACAGTGACGACGCCCTGGAGAGCATGGTGATATGCAGGAGGGGCCTGAAAGAAATAATGGAGCCTCTGGTTGTCCCTGAAAAACCCTTTGACGTGCTAGTCAACCAGCTAATCGCTGAGCTGATGCAGAGGGGCAGGATGTACTTCCTCCAAGGCCATAAGCTGTTCTCGGGGGCGTACCCGTACAGGAACATTGAGGAGGAGGACATACTCAACGCTGGCAGGTACATGCACGACAGGTTCCCCCGACTGGCGTGGCTCAGCGAGGAGGACGAGGTCATCATCAAGCCTAGGGGGACCAATAAAACAATGTACAGGTATTTTTTCAACAACCTGAGCATGATCCCGGATGAGAAAACGTTCCTCATCATGGACGTTGGCGAGGACTCTCCGGTGGGCATACTGCAAGAAGCGTTCGTTGCCGAGTACGCCAAGCCAGGCGTGAAGTTCACTCTCAGGGGCAGGGCGTGGAAGATACTCAACATACACAACGACAAGATATACGTCAAGATTGAGAACGACCCCACGGGTGCCATACCCAGCTGGGTCGGCGAGCAAATCCCGGTTCCCTTCGAGGTGGCTATGGAGGTGGGTTCTCTAAAGAGGTTCGTTGAGGAACGACTCATTGAGGGTACCTCGGTGAAGGATGTCTGCGAAGAGCTGAGCGAGAGATATCCTGCGAGTCCGGATACAATGAGGAAGGTCATCCAGGAGCTCGTGGAGCACCACCAAAACGGATTTGATGTCCCCACTGACAGGCGGGTGGTGGTGGAGGACTGGGACGACAACGTAATAATTCACGCAAATTTTGGAAGCCTGGCCAACAGGACGCTGGCCCGCATAGTGGGACACGTGATAAGCGAGGCCACGGGCTACCCAGTTGGCGTCCAGCAGGACACGTATATGATCATCGCCCAGACCGTGGGCGAGGTGGATGCAAAGTACATCGAGCGGCTGCTCAAGACTCTGGCAAACAAGGACCTGGAGCACACGATACAGCAGGCAATCACAAAGACCGGTTTGTTCAAGAAGCGCCTCATCAACGTTGCCCGTAAGTGCGGTGCACTGAGCAAGTTCGCCAACTTTAGCAACATCACACTGGGCAGGCTCATGAAGAGTTTCGAAGGGACGATTATTTTCGAGGAGGCCATGAAGGACACCCTCAGGCAGGACCTGAACATAGAGAACACCAAGGACCTGCTGCGCCAGATGGCGGAAGGAGAGATCGAAGTATCGATACTGGACACCGTGGACGAGGTGAGTCCTCTGGGCCAGCTGGGAGTCGACAGCATCAGCATGAAGGTGGACATCGTTCCGCCGGAGAAGATCACCAGGATCATACTGGAGTCGGCGAAGGCGAGACTGTACAACGAGACCCGTGTCTTGGCGTGCCTGGGCAAGCATGACTGGCTTGACGAGCGTCAGGTCAAGGATTTCGAAGCGAGCATCGTGTGCCCCCTCTGCGGCTCCACAGAGGTAGGGGTATACGACAGGGGCCCTGAGGAGGTGGCGGAGATGCTGGCGAGGACCAAGGGCAGGCACTCGTTTGAGCCGCCTTGGTGGTGGCTGAACGGGGTTGATGCGTCCAAGACTGTCTCGATCCACGGCAGGAGGGCGGGGATTATCGCGTCTGCGAAGC
>JABIBQ010000052.1 GCA_018652685.1 Candidatus Bathyarchaeota archaeon | reverse complement strand
TAAGGGCACAGGGATCTATGAAACGGTGATGTCTGTGCTTGCTTCTTGGAAGCAGCAAGACCGCAACCTACCCCAAACACTGAGTGAGACTCTAACCCAAGAATGGAACAAGAGCTAAACACATACTAATTTGCCAGCAATGGATATAGGAAGAGTTTGTCTCAAGACAAAGGGCCGAGAGCAGGGCGAGAGATGCGTCGTACTCGAAGTAATAGACCGCAACTTTGTGATCGTCGTAGGCCCCAACGTTAAGAGGCGCAGGGTCAATATGAACCACATAAGGCCCCTTGATGAAGCGGTTACGCTCCAGAGGAACGCATCCGACGAGGACGCCATCGCTGCCCTGGGATAAATTCCCCCATCATTTTAATTATATTTCTCTCTCTACTGTTTCCATTGTCGTGGAATATTACACCTTTCTGTTAAAAGAGGGCTTAAATATTCTGGGGTAATGTGTGATGCGTGAAAGTTCTTCATAGGTGCATATGATGAAAGACAGCATGATTGTTGATAGCCCCCTCGGGTTAGGGAAAGTCGAGGTGCTCAGGGCCTCAGATATGTTCAACGGCGACCCCGAGCCCAGAAGGGGCAAGGTAAGGGACGTCTATGACATGGGCGACTACATGTATATCGTCACAAGCGACAGGATCAGCGCGTTTGATGTGGTTTACCCGACGCTTATCCCCCACAAGGGAACCAGCCTCCACGCGATGAGCTTGTTCTGGTTCGGCGAGACGGAGGACATAATCAAGAACCACCTACTGGAGACAGTTGACGAGAGGACCGTCAAAGTGGTAAAGGCGGACAGAGTCGATGTGGAGTGGGTCTGCAGGGCCTACCTCTACGGCTCAGCATGGCGCGCCTACGACAAGGGAGCAAGAACCATTAGCGGTGTTGACCTTCCGGATGGCCTTGTAATGGCTGAGGAGCTGCCAGAGGTCATCCTGACTCCCACGACCAAAGAGGACGGTGGACACGACCTGGAGATCAGCAAATCCGAGGCAATCGCAGCTGGCCTATCCACGAAGGACGAGTGGGAGCTCCTTGAGGAGACTACCTACAAGCTCTTCGAGAGATACCAGACAGTATCTAAGAAGCACGGCATGATTATCCCCGACTTTAAACTGGAGTTCGGACGGGTGGGTGACGAGTACATACAGATCGACGAGCCACCGACCCATGACAGCGCGAGATACTGGGCCGAGCAGTTCTACGAGCAGGGCAAGCCTCAGGAGGCTACATGTCTCGACAAAGAATTCCTGAGGAGCTACCTGAGGAACATCGGGTATATGGGAGACGGTCCACCACCAACAATCCCGCTGCCAGTTGTCCGCGAGGTGAGCAAGAGGTGCGTCGCATCGTACAAGGTCCTCAGCGGGCAGGAAAAGCTCAAAGACTATGACCTCAAGACCGTGGACGAGGTCATGGAAGAACTGAACCTGTGAGTTTTTTCCTCACTACATTACAGAAATTTGTCACTCATTATCGCACTAATCAATAGCACAACACCGAATGACAGCCACAGCAGGTTGGGATTGTAACCGTAAACGAACCCTCCGAGGATGGCACCGATGATGGAAGGTATCGTGAGGAGAGTGCCCATACCAGGGCCACCCCCTCCTCCTCCCCTCGTGTTTATGAACAGCATCCCCATACCCAAGGCTGACATCACTTGCCCCCTCCTCTCTGGTGGGACCGAGTGGGTCATGTACGCAGGTGCCCCTGACATGAGGAAACTGTTTGCGATAGTCATTATAACCAGGAGCACAGCGACGTAAACTAGCGTTGTGGCGTACCTGAACAGAAGCATTGGCACAGCCCCAATCAGAAGAGCCCAAGTCAGTACCCTCTTAGGCCCCAGTCTGTCAACCAGCATACCAGCTGGAACCATCAAAACCACGTTGATCACCGCTGCAACTAGTAGGACAATGCCCCACTGGACCGCCGACAGTCCCAGCGATTGGGTCGCGTAGATCACCCAGTAACTTGAAACCATGTTATTTAGGAGGAAACCTAGAACAAGCATAATCCCGAATGCTCTGAGGTTACTTGGAAGCCACTTGAGCATCTCGAACATACCCTTGTAGGACTCCTTCAGCACCCCAAACAGGTTTCTCGAATCCCTTATTTCCTTGACGGGAGGCTCCTCAAGGTACCTCATGTTCATGAAGGCGATGAAAAGACCTACAAAGAAGGTGAGGATGTACAGGAACCTCATGGATGTAGTTATACCCCATACGCTGATGAGGTACCCGCCTGCAAGTGGAGAGAAGATCCCGACAGCCCTGGGTATCGCGAGCCACAGGCTGTACCCCAGCGCCCTCTTGTCCTCTGGGATAGATGACGCCATCAATGCGTTGGACGCGGGGAAGTAGAATGTCATCAGCCCCAGAAGGAAGTTACCCACCGCTATCCAGCGCCAATCCCTTGCGAAAATGAATATGCTCCAAAGCACCGCACTCAGAATCCCCGTGTACCCGATTATCTTGACCTTGCTGTACCTGTCCGAGATGTACCCAGCCACCGGGTAGAGGAACAACCCGGTCAGCGGCCTGAGGCTGTTCACTATCCCGATGTCCACCATGCTACCACCCAAGGCAACAACATAGAGGCTGAAGAATGGGAACGTGATGAACATGCTGAGTTGACGAAGCACGTCCCCAATGGTGAATACGAGCAGGTTTCCCCGCATTACTTCCTTTAATGACTGCATAATATCTAAACACCTTGATACAACGCTGAATGAAGAGGTTTCCCCTTGTCGGGATACTCTTTTATGGGTGCTAGATGAAACCATGTCTCATGGTAAATGTAGCGGTTATTATCGGAAGCAAGTCGGATCAGGAGCTGGGAGAAAAGGCAGCGAAAATGCTCAAGGATTTCGACGTTGATTATGATCTTCAAGTATTATCCGCCCACAGAAACCCCAACAGGCTGGCAAAATACGTGAAGGAGAGTCCCGCCAAGGTCTTCATCTGCATCGCGGGCCTCGCGGCTGCCCTGCCAGGCGCAGTTGCTTCCCACACCATCAAACCTGTCATCGGAGTCCCCAAGGACGTGAAGCTCGGTGGCCTCGATAGCCTCCTCAGCATCGTACAGATGCCCACGGGCGTGCCAGTTGCATCAGTTGCCATTGATGGCGCGAACAACGGTTCGTTACTAGCTATCCAGATCTTGGCATTAAGCGATAAGAGTTTGGCGAAAAAATTCATGGCTTACCGCGAGAAGCGGGCAAGGGCCTAAATGGGTTTATTCAAACTCCGGAAATAAAACAGAAATTAGCTGCCAAAGTAGCGAAGGTCAATAACTCTTGGGCTCGGCATCCCTGATGAGGCTACCAGCGGTGCAGTGGATACTCCCGCTGTTCATGGGCCTGACCAGTGTTGCCACGTCAATCTCAACTACCTCGACTCCGATGCTCTCAAACCACTTGGTCGCCTTCGAATTACCCTCGTTTACCATGATCTTACGTGGTTCAAGCACGATGCCCGTATTTGGAGCCCGCTTCACGTATGGATTCCTGGGGTCCCGTGTGTGAACCTTGACGCATACCTCCTCCGGCGGGTCGATGAACTCCCAGTTCATCTCCGTCTCCATCCACTTCTTCAGGTACGGGTCCAGGTTCCTTGGGTCCTGCACCGTAGTGTGCCTGTCGATGAGACTGTAGTGGCTGATGTTCATCCTGCTGCCATACCCCGGCGTGATCCTTACATCCACCTCTGGGTCTTGGGTCTGGATGATCTGTTTGTACTGAAGTGCTCCGAACTCGTTAGCCCTGGTGACTTCCGGTGTCTGGGTGTTGCTCCTGGGGAAGTGGACGCTGATGAGCAGGTGTTTCTCGTCAAGCCATCCAATGCTGCCTCCTTCCGCCATGCCGTTGCCCTGGATCATGCCGACAACGGGGCATCCAATCTCCGCCAAGGTCTGGTAGGTGTATTTTTCCTCTCCCTTCCTCATCCAGTCGTACATTCTGAGGATGATCTGGCCGTACACCCCCGCGTGGCACACATCGTCCGTGTATATCGCCTTGACCTGATACGGTGGGTCATTGGTCTCGGGCTTGCGGATGACCACCTCGATCCCCTCTTTTTTGTAGGCGTCAATCATATTCAGGTGGTCCTCGATCATGTCATCCAGTGGAATCTTGGACGCCATCCTCCACGCCGGGAGATGACTCTCATAGGGGGGGAACGGGGTTTTCTGTCCGATGGTCTCGAACTCTGGTCCCGGCCTGTGCACCATCACCATCCTGAGCTTACCCACGTTGGTGTTCGCCTTCCACTTCTTGCCCCACACCGTCTCAATCTCGTCCCCGAAATCGCTGAGGACTTGGGGGTGGTATTTCAGGTACTGCTCACGTAGGCTGAGACCTGTGTTTTTCTTGAAGCTGTCATCATCAACCGCCATCTCTGCTTGGAACTCGCCTTCACTAAGTGCCATGGAATCAGAGAAAGCTCGGTGGAACTCGTATTAATAATCATCCAGAAAGAAAAAAGGGAGTTATTGAAAAACTGGGTTCTGGTGCCTTGAGGGTTTGGCCACTAGGCTCAAACGGAAGGAAAGAGCGTTTAGGGTTTTACTGTTCTCAATATAGCTCTCAGCCTCTAATGCGGCCTGGCCTCAAGGCATGCAGTGTCAGATGAGTGTCTCAAAACTTGTTTCTCCACTAGATGGTGTCTTCAACTGGTTCTTCATTGATAGCTTTAATGCCTGGAGTGCCCTGTGCAGGGCCGAGTAGCTCCTCTTCTCTTCCTCGGTCTTTTCTAGTCTTTCGCCGCTCATCTTCAAGCGGTTATCCGCTGTTTTGGTTATAAACGGTTTTTCAATATCTCTACCTAATTGGATCAGAATTGGGTACAATTCGTCATGTGTTCTACTTACCCGTTACTAGTTAGTTTTAAACGTTAAACGGCGAGGTATTCGTAGACGCTGGTCCAGTATGTCCCAGAAATCACGCTATACAAAGCACGTCATTCAGTGGCTCATAGCGGGTAGCAGGGGTGGCCTGAACAGGGGCAAGATATTGACCACCCTGCGTGACCTCCCGAGTAACGCAAACCAACTGGGAGAGTCCATCGGCGTTGACTACCGTACCATCCGGCACCACCTGGAGATCCTTGAAAAGAATGGGATGATTACCAGCATGGGCAAACGTTACGGAAAGATGTACTTTATCTCCGCGAACCTTGAGGATTCTTGGTCAGATTTTGAGGAGATTTGGAACAAATTTGGAACAACAGCTAATAAAGGCGGAGGAAAGTGAAGGTGCAGATGAACAGAAAACAGCAGATCGCCATCGTGATAATGGCGCTCTATTTCATAGTGAACGTCCAGGCAAACATAGACAGTATCTTCCTAGGGGATGACGAGATACTGTATAGGCTGCTGAACGTGGACCTGGTTGATGTTGACCCGGACCTTGAGGGTCTGGACCCTGATACTCTGAAGGTCTTGAGTAGCCACATCTCATCGTACGTCAGAGGCAAGGTCATCATCTCCGCTGTCAACACGATCCTGCTCATCTACCTGTTCGCAAACTACCTTGACCTGTACAGGATGACCAAGAGCAGCTTCACGCTTGGACTTGTCTTCCTGTCTGCCGCTCTTCTGAGCTACAGCCTGTTCACGAACCCGGTGCTGTTGAGTATCACGGGTGCCACCGGTGACATCCAGATCGTGCGGTACTTTAACTTCGTGCCAGACCTGCTGACCACCATGGCTTCGACGATCCTCATCTACCTGAGCAGACAGTAGGCCCAGGTAACTCGCCGCGCGGAATAAACGTTCCATGTTGAACGTATTTCATCAACTCGGCGATTCGTAGAACTATAGGTTTATCAAATGCAGTTTGAATCAACAAATGGGTGAGAAAGTTGGCGTCTGCATTTGTTCTATTAAACGCCGAGCTAGGGGCGGAAACCGTGGTGCTGAACGGGTTGAAGATGATTGATGAGGTCAAGGAGACCCACCTCATCTACGGGGTCTACGACATCATCGCCCGCATCGAGGCCGAGACCATGGAGGAGCTCAGGAAGGTCATCGGCTGGAAGATCCGCCGCCTCAAAAAGGTACGGTCAACGATAACCATGGTATGTCTTTGAGACGAGTAGAAAATCTAAGAAATTATTGGAAATTTATAGGGTGTGCTTGAACAGGACTTCCATGTCCAGCTCAAGTGCCGCGACCGGCATCTCAAGGTCCCAGTTCCCCAGCACCTCGGGCTTGACCTCCCCTGCCCAGCACAGCACGTCGTCGCCCAGCTTGGCGATGTACCGCCTGCCCGGTATGAAGCAGTCCCATCCTCCCTCCTCGACGGTTGCCTCCAGCTCAAGGTTCTCCAGTATACTGTTCATGGTTGCCTTTATGTCGCTGAAGTTGGCGCGCGCGTGGCACTGGACCATTGCCAGCCTCCTCAGGCTCCTTGCCCCCGTCTCGGTCGTCGGGTCTATGACCACGATATCGTCGACCTCGTAGAGGTTCTGTGGGTACGGGTGGTGCTTGTTGAAGCTCAGTATCTCCATGATGCTTGGCAGCAGCTTGTTCCTCAGGCTGTCGTACGCCTCCATCTTAGGGTTCTCCGTCACGCAGATGAGCTCCTCGGGCATGTCCATCCGTGTGAACAGCTTGTCCGCATTACTCATCATGAACGTCACAATCTCAAGGAGGCCATGGCCCACCATGAAGTTCCTGATGCTCCTGCTGAACACCTCTAGGGCATCCTCGCCCGCCTCGCTCAGCAGCGGCGGGATGTTTGGCACAAAGTTGTCGTAATCGTACGCGATGGCGATGTCCTCGACAAGATCAATTGGATGCATGATGTCCGCCCTGTAGCACGGGATATGTGTCTTGATGATGTTCCAGACCACGGTGCCGCTGTGCCCCATTTTCTCAAGCTCCGCCAGCGACTCCTCGGGGGTGAACTCCATGCCAAGTGTCTTGTTGACGTACCTATTATCAAGCTCCATCTCCCAGGGCTTCAGGTTCGGGGTGGTCATCACTGATCCATCAGGATAGTGGTTGTGGACCTCGTGTATCTCAGCCCCCCTGTCGGCGAACATGGTGCAAATGACATTCAGCACCTCGGTGATGGCCTTCAGGTCCGTGCCCGTTATGTCCACGAACAGCTCCGCCGTGAACTCGTTGACCCTTGTGTGCTCGCTGTTGATGATCGGCGGCATTGACAGCACCATGCCCTTGTTGTCATGGATCATGGGGTACTCGTCATGCCCGTCAAGAATCCAGGCGTACTCTACGCCAGTCTTCATCTCGTTGAGCATCCAGTCAACAGTTTTCTCCACCTCCTCACCTAGCGGCTGAAACTGGTACGTGCCTGGCTTTGTCGTGTACGTGACCGGGAACTCCACCACGCTCAGGTCGTGAATTCCTATGGCTACCTTCCTGCGCTTCCTCCCGTGGGTGATATGCAGCTTCTCCTGCACCTGGATGAGGCTCCTGATGAGGGCATCGTCGAACTCGATGTTCTTGAGGATTGCCGTAACGAAGAACGGCCTGACGCTTTGGGTCTTTTCATTTATCTCAACTTTGTAGTCTGATTTCTGGACAAAGTACTCTCTGAGGCCGGTCTTGTCGCCGATCCACGACGAGTAGGCCCTGGCCAACCCCTCGATGCTCAGCAGGTCCGGCCTGTTGGGGAATACCTCAATGGAGAAACCGTCCTCGGTCTCGCCCTCCCAGCTGACGCCCAGCATGGGCATCCTGTTGCTCAGTTCCTCAACTGAGATGTCCTTCTCTAGTAACTCCCTGAAATCCTCTAAGTTTACTTCTATAACTGGCACTCAAATCACCTCGTCCACAGCTTGGCCCGCCTAAGCAGGCCGATGTCGTTACTGTACAACTCCTTTATTGTGTTCACCTTGTAGCTCTGCATGACCAGCCTGTCGAAGCCTGGGCCCCATGCAAGAACCGGCACGTCGATGCCCAGCAGAGGCTTTACCACCTCCGGTCTGAACATTCCTGCGCCGAACAGCTCCATCCATGAGTTCCTCTCCTCGATCCAGACCTCTGCCTCCATGCTCATCTCGGTGTATGGGAAGTACGCCGGCCTGAACCTGAACTTGGTTAAGCCTAGCCCTTCCAGGTACGCCTTGAGGTAGCCCTTCATGTCCCTGAAAGTCACATCCTCTCCGATGACGATACCGTCAGTCTGGTAGAACTCTGCAAGGTGGTTCCAGTCGATTGTCTCATTCCTGAACACTCTGCCGACGCTGAAGAACTTTGCTGGGAGGTCCTCCTTCTTGAGCTTCGCTATCTGGTTGACACTCAGGCTTGTAGTGTGCGTCCTGAGCACCGTCCTCTTGGACAGCTCAGGGTCCCACTTGTACTGCCAGCCCTTGCTGCCAGTGGTCCATCCGTTCTCGTGGGTCTGCTTTACCTGCTCAACCATCTTGGCGTCCGGCAGGCGCCCCTTGTACGGCGTCTTCATGTAGAAGGTGTCCGCAAGGTCCCTTGCCGGGTGGTCCTGTGGCTGGTACAGCGCGTCAAAGTTCCAAAAGTTCAGCTCAAGGTACTCACCTTTCATCTCCTTGAAGCCCAGCTCGACCCAGAACCTCCTGATGTAATCGATTACCTGGCTGATGAAGTGGCGCTTGCCCGGTAGCGTGTTGGGCACCGGGAGTGATACGTCGTACTCCTGGAACCGCGAGCCTTTCCAGCCGCCAGTTGATAGTAGTTCGGGGCTCAGTTGCGTGATGATGTTGACTGTCTCCAGTTCTGATAGCTCAGGTAGGACCTGCGTTCCGAACCTGGTGATCCTGACGTACCTTGTCGTTGACTCAGTGATTGTTGCCAGCTTCCGCTTCACCAGCTGGTCCAGCACGTCCTCGTCTACGGGCTCTCCTTCCTTGATTGCTATGAGAGCTGCCTCCTGGGATGTGCCCTTGACCTCTTTTCCTTCATCTGTGAGGCTGATAACGCCCTTGTCGATGTTAGCCCAGCCGTTCCTCCTGATCCACGCTAACGCGATGTTCAGGTTCTCGAAGCTCTTCTTCAGGTCGGCGATGGGCTTTCCTCCGTCCGCAAGTTCCCGCTTGAGGTTCTGCTCCGGCAGGCCGTCGTTTGAATATGTTTCCCCCTCTTCAGTGAGGGCTGTAAAACGTGAGACCTCTTCACTAAACTCCACTACTCCTTTCGTCATGGCCCAGTCGGATGCCTTCTCAACCGCGTCCCTGCCGAGACCGGTGAGCTTTGATAGTTTATCTGTCGTAACCGTCTCCCCGCCGCTGAGGGCGTGGAGCAGCTTCCGCTCGTTCTCGTTCAGCCTTGCTGCTACTTCTTTTGGTTTCATGTGAGGTCTCACAACCTACACTGTGTAGGATGGTTCGAATTTAAAAATTGGCTTAATAAGAAAAAAAGTGAAAAATAAGCTGGGATTAGTAATCCAGACCGGTTGAGCCGGCCTCGATGACCACGCCGTTCAGTATGCCAGTTGTCAGCTTGGGTGGCGGGTAGTTCATACAACCGCCATCGATTCCCTGGAGGGTCTCTATATCCCATCTGGTCCCGCATATGTCACATCTCAGATACTTTCCCTCTATCATCTGGAAGCTAAATGACAGGCATGGCTCACAGACACGGATGCCCGAGATTGTCTTGCCCTTTGGCGTTGATATGATAATCAACGGCAGGTATTCCGCATCCCTGTATGTGGTCAGGTCGATCTCCCTCCCCATGTATGTGAATCCCTCCGTCCTGTTGTCCAGCTTGAGGTCAACGAAGGTAAGTTTGTTCATCTTCACGACGTCCTCCGGCACCGTCACCCTGCCCGTCTCCGATGAGACTACGGGATCACTGTAGAACACGCCTGTGATCTGCTCCGGGAAATCATTTCCACCCAACTGGCTGAGCCCCCAGTAACCAAGTATGATAGCGAGGATGGCCCCCATCACCATGGTATTCTTGTCCATGCCGCTTTTCTCTTCTTGTTGCTGCCTCTTTCTCTTGTTTCGATTCTTTCTGCTTTTTTTCTTTGCCATTCTATACATCTCTGTTGTTTACCGTAATTATTCCGCCGTCGATCATGCCGACGTCTTTGTTTGCCATCACTGTACGTGATAGATCGTGGGTTACAAACACTATGGTCTGCCCCTCCTCGTTGAGGTCGGATAGCAGACTCATTATCCCGTCCCCTGTCTTTTGGTCAAGATTGCCCGTTGGTTCGTCCGCCAAAAGTATCTTTGGGTCGTTCACCAGCCCCCTGGCAACGGCGACCCTCTGCTGCTCCCCGCCGCTGAGCTCGGTGGGCTTGTGGTCGGCCCTTTCATCAAGCCCCACCTTCTCAAGGCTGTCAGATGCCTTGTCCTCCTGCTCCCTTCCATTGATCCCATTGATTGATAGCGGTAGCATCACGTTCTCCAGTGCCGTAAGGTACGGGAGAAGCTCGAATGTCTGGAATATGAAGCCAACGTTTTCCCTCCTGAACCTTGCCCTCAGACGCTGGCTCAGGCTGTAGATATCAGACTCGTTGACGGTGACCCTGCCCACGTTGGGTGTCAGGAGCCCTCCAAGTGTGTACAGTAGCGTGGATTTACCGCTCCCGCTGGGTCCTGTGACGGCCATGAAATCCCCTTCGCTGATCTCAAGGCTTACGTTATTGAGTGCGTTGACCTGGTTCCCGCCTATGATGTAGCTCTTGGTTACGTCGTTAATGGTTATCATCTATATCGCCTTCAATGCACTCACCGGATCTATCTTCGTGGCCATCCAAGTCGGGTACAGGCTCGCGATCAGGCATGACAACACCGAGATGCCAAGCGATAGCGGGACCACGTATGTGGGGACGTTGCTGATGCTGGTTGCAGTGTTCAGCACCAATGGCCCAAGCAGGACCGATGATGCCACTCCCAGGCCCGCGCCCAGCAAGCCTCCTGCCAGCCCGAGCAGGACCGCCTCGAACAGGAATATCCTGTACACGAAGAGGGCATCTGCCCCCAGGCTCAGGAAAACGCCGATCTCCCTCCTCCTCAGGTGGACCGATGAGACCATGGTGTTCATGACGCCGATGCATCCAGCCACAAGGACAATTGATGCCAGCCCCAGTGAGAAGTTGGCCGCCTGCTCGACTGCCATCATTCTCGTCTCTACGGCCTGCTTCACAGGGGTTGCCTTGACGCTTGGTATGGCGTCCATTATCTGCTGGGATATGTCCTCGACAGGACAATCGGAGCAAAGTGCTCCGATGTCTACAACGCTGACCTTTCCAGGCAGACCCATCATGTCCTGGGCGGTGGCCAGGGGCACGAAGACCGTGTAATCGTCGTTGGACCCTGTCTCGGAAAGATATCCCGTCACCGTGAAAGCCCTGTCGTTCAGCTCGATCGATGACCCAATGGAGAGCTCAAGGGCACTGAATACCTGAGACCCAAGTAGCGTCTCGTCGCTTCCCGGTTCGGGGCTCTCGCCGTTGATCTCCCACCAGACCTTGAGGAGTCTCTCATCGCCGGCGTTCACTCCGACCATGAGGAGGTTTGATTCCCCGTAATCTGTCTGGCCGAAAAGCTTCGGAGAGATTATCCTGATGTTGACCGCGTTGGGTATCGTCTCAAGGCTCGTGAGCTTCGCCTCGTCAAAGGTTGAGCTTCCGATGGTCACGCTGCCATAGGGCACGTTGATGCTCTTTGTGTCAGGGGTGACCACGATGTTGGGCCCGTATTTCTCCACCTCCTCTCCTATCTTGATTTCCATACTGTTGGAGATGGTGACTGTTACCACAATGACTGCTATGGCCATGATCAGGCCGATGGAGTTAAGAACTGTTCTTCCCTTCCGCCTTGCGAGGTTCTTGAGAACGAGGTTTTCTGTGCGCATGTCTTAGGTCACTGGGTATTGTTTATATGCCTCTTCGGCGAACTACAGAGCGTAGTTGCTACATAGGATATAAAGCTAACTACAGGTAGTAGTTATGACCTCGGACACTGACTGGCTAGACTTTCAACCCCATAAACAGGACTTGGGCAAGGTATTGGGAGACCTGGAGGCAGATATCATGACCACCATTTGGTCCATCAAGAGCGGCGATGTAAAGACAATACACAGGGAGCTCAACAAGGAGAGGAAGGCCGCTGTTACCACGGTTGCCACAGTACTGGACCGCCTACATGGCAAAAACCTCGTTCAAAGAGAACTGGTGAAAGGCGCAGGGGTCCGCTACGTGTACAGCCCGGCCCTGACCCGGAATCAGTTTGATTCAACGATAGTTAGGAACGTTTTCAAAGGACTGTTTGAATCCTTTGGTGAGTCCGCCATTTCATATCTGGTCCAGTCCACTGGGATCGAGGACCGGGACGCCTTGGAGGAACTCAGAACGAAACTTGAGAAGATCAAGGATGAGTAAACAGTGCTGGAAGTGGTAAGAGGGTTCATAGCTCCCTACGTCAACGTCATTTTCATTTCGACGGCCATCTCAGCCATAAGCCTGCTCACGTTGAGGGCTTTCAATATCGACGCGTACAGGGCCAGGACAAAGCTACTGTTCCTGCCGCTGGCGGGCTCGCTGCTCCTCGCCCTTTGGATATCACCGAGCTGCTTCGCGCACTACCTTTCAATGGATGTCGTTGACCCAGCTCACATAATCTGCAGGGACCCGACGTTCGCGTACCTGACGTGGGTCTGCACAAGCTGGGTCGGCTTGATTTCTTTCTCCTACACCGCCTCATTGGCCCTTGGGGCAATCAGCTACTACTACGGGGGCGCTATCGCCCAGAGGATCTACTCTGCTGACGAGGTGGACGACGAGGAGCTGGGTCAGCTCTACGATAAGATCATAGACATGGCAGATAAAGCGGGCATCCTGGACCCTGATATTTACCTACTTGAGTCCAGCACGCCCAGGACGTTCAGCTACGGCGGCCACGGCTGGCCCAAGATCTACATCTCGGTGGGACTCATGGAGGTGCTTGATGAGGCCGAGGTGCTGGCGGCGATCGGCCATGAGATCGCCCATATCAAGAACAGCGATACGTTCCTCAAGAGCGCTTCGCTGAGCCTTAAGATAGCATCGTTATTCAACATCGTGGGCTTCATCGTGGACTCCATGCTCAGCAGGGACAGGGAGTTCCTGGCGGACAAGGAGGGAGCCGAGCTATCAGGCAACCCTAGGGCGCTGATATCTGCACTCATCAAGCTATCAGCAATAGAGTCCGAGGGACTCAGCGGCCTGGTGACAGGAACGCTTTCACTTAGCATGTTCTCGGACAAGATGAGCAAATTTGGCATATTCAGCAGACACCCGCCCCTTGATGAGAGGGTAAAAAGGCTCCTTGAGCTTGCTTAGTGGAAGTACTCGGTTATCTTTCTCTGAGTCATTGTATGTCTAAGCAGTGGACCTGTCTCCATCCACCTCTCGAACGGGATGGTTAGTCTGCCCATGACGTGGCTCATTGCGTTCTGTAGAGTCTCGAACTTTCTTGGTTCCTGCTTCATGGCGTTGCGACAGTTCTCCCTGACCTGCCAGACGCCCACTGGGAGGATATAGTCGGGGTATGCCTCCCTGAAAATGAACACCTTCGCCTGGCGTTTCCTCGCCTCAAGGTTCTCAAGCACCGCCAGTTTGCCGCTATAGTAGCAGCCGCCCATGGACGCGTACTTACTCCTTCCCTTGTACGGCTCCCAGTCTGTGACTATTGCCACTTTCTCCTCGTCGGGGTTCCACAGGGTCTTGGGGTACCACGCCTCGTATGCCTCGTAGCACCATGCGTCGGGCACCAGCAGTATCTCGAATCTGTTGCCGATGTAGTTGGACTCGTAGACCTCAAAGTGGTTCAGTTGGGGGTAGTCCTTGACCTTCTTCGTTAAGTACTTGCCAAGGAGGTCGTCAACCGCCGTTATGCTCCACCGGGTGGGAACCAGCCTCCTGTTCTTGCCGATGCCGAAGTTGCCCATACTGAAAGCCTTCATGATGCTGCTCAGGGGGAGCCCTCTCTCGAACAGATTGATTGTAGCTGGAGCTGCCTTCAGGTCGGTATCATAATGGTATTTCTCCATGTGGCGGTTCCACTTTATGTATCCGATGTCCACCTTCTTGAGGGGGGCCGTAGCCCCCATGGGCTGGACGTCACCGTTCATGTAGAACTGCTTCGTCGGCTTCTTGGTTAGCTTCATCTCGGTCTCGACGTAGTGCTCGGCCAGGCTCAGCTCACGGGTCTGGTCAAGGAGCCTGCCTGCCTTCCATGGCTTCCTGACGTTCACAGAGGTCATGCCTCTGATGAGCTGGCTCCTGTACCCAATGATCTCGTTGATGCTCTTGCCGAACCACTGCTCCGGGGCGTCAAGAATCTCGGTGTTGCCATAGAATGTTGGGGTCAGTGGCCCTATCTGGACGTAGGGGTAGCCGATTCGACCGACGAAGACGCTTGGAGGGCTGCTGCCGTCGATCTCGGTTCCCTTGACGCTCTGGAACATGGAGGTGAACGCTCCCAGCCGTTCCATGATTGGGCAGATAGTCTTCCCGCACAGCATTTTGCCGCCCTTGCAGATGCTGCACATGCCTTGGGTCGGTGCCTTGAGCATGAGCATGTCCTTGGTAACATCGAGAGAAGATGCGATGTTGGGATCTGCGTTCACCATGTCCCGTACCCACTTGTTCTGTGGCTTGAACTTGGATGTGATGCGCTTTCCCATTGTTGCTCAATGGGGCATTGGAGTTAAAAACGATTAAGGTTACCATTTGAGAGGAGAGATTACTGAAAATGGCTACTATTACTGTTAAGAATATCGAGATACCACACGGGGAACTCAAACTTAAAGGAAGACTATACAAGCCAAATGTTGAGGGAAAAAGCCCTTCCGCCATCATCTGCCACGGGTATCCCGGTGACACGAAGAATATGGACTTGGCCGAGGCTCTGGCCCTCAACGGTTACAACGTCCTAGTATTCTTCTACGCCGGTGCATGGGGCAGCGAGGGCACGTACAGGTTCAGGAACCTGACGCCTAGCGCGAAATCAGCCCTTGAATGGATGCTGGAGAAGCCATACGTTGACACGAGCCGCGTCGCGTTGATCTCTCACAGTATGGGTGCATTGCCACTCACCAACCTCATGAGCGTCGATGACCGGGTCAAGACGGGCGTTCTCATGGCGCCTGCCTCTGATACAAACCCGTGGCTAGGCGAGGATGTCGTTGACAATCTCTTCAAGGTTTTCAGGTCCATGTCAGAGGGAAAACTGGCGACGGGTGACGATTCCGAATACAAGCAGGACATGGTCGAGGCAGCAAAGAACCTGAACCCCATGGACAGGGTCGCTGACATCAAGGCACCTATTTTCGTAATAGTTGGCTCATCAGATGATGTCACCAAACCTGATACGTGCAAGGCACTCTACGAGAAGGCGACTGAGCCAAAGAGGTGGGTGCTCCTTGACGGGGCAGACCACAGTTTCACCGAGCACAGATATCCCCTCCACAGGGAGATCTTGGGCTGGCTGAAAAAAGAGCTCTAGAGGATTGTCAGGGCCTCGATGTCCCTCGGGTAGTAGGTCAACCACTCGCAGCCGTCCTCGGTGACGACGAGAGTGTCGCTGTGCCTGAACCCGGCGTAACCAAGTTCATAGATACCGGGCTCGATGCTCACCACCATCCCTGGCTCTAGCTTCATGTCGTTTCCCTGGTCGAGGTATGGCGGTTCGTGTCCCAACAGTCCTAACCCGTGTCCCGTGTGATGCCTCACGAGGTTCCAGTAGCCTGAGTCCTTGATGACCTTGTTTGAAGCCCTGTCAACGTCGGCGCATGTATTACCTGGCCTCAACGCCTCTGCAGCTGCCTCCTGTGCTCTGCACATCACCTTGAACATCTTTCCCATCTTTGCAGTTGGCTTTCCCACGATCATGGTGCGCTCCAGCTCGCTGCCGTAGCCGCCGATATCCGCCCCGGCTCCCGTCACTAGAACGTCACCGTCTTTGATTGGCCTGTTGAGGTCTATTGAGTGGGGTATTGCTGATTTCCAGCCAACCTGTCCCCTGAAACCTGCGCTCACAGCCCTTCCCTTTATGCTCTGGTACTCTGAGCCCAGCGTTTTCCTCATGGCGGATGTTGCCTCAAGTGTTGCCATTAACCGCACCTCCATGTCATAGAGGCCCGGTCTCGTGTACTCCTGGAGGTATGTGTGGGCCAGGTTGCCCCACTTGCATGACTCCTTGATTAGGTCGATCTCCTCCTGGCTCTTCACCAACTTGATGTCCCAGAGATATCTGCCATCCGCGACAAGCTCGGCATCAGGCATCAAATCTGATAGCTTTGGACCCTTGTACCCCATGGTTCCCCCTGCACCCGATGGGTTATCGGTGCCTATCCTCGCCTTTCCGTACCCTAGTTCGGTCAACCAGTCAACGAACCTGTTCATGGGGTGCTTCTCCCCTGGGTAGTCAAGGTAGGTGTAGCATTCACCTATCAATGGAGTCTGCAGTTTCAGGTGGTCTGACTCGAGCAGGGGGCCGAGGAAGATGGGCTTCCCGTCTGGTTCAACCAGTAATGCCGCTGGTCTCTCTGTCACCATGTGATAGAAGTGGCTGAAGTAGAATATACTGACGCCGCTCGTGATGAGGTAGGCGTCAAACTTCTCTTCCTCTATGTGTGCTCTTAGCTTGGCAAGCCTGTTGCCGTACTCTTTCCAGCTTATCCTTAGCTTTGGCATTTTTATCAGAAATATCTGGCGGTTTTAGGGTAATAACACCATCGAAGGGTTACTTGGGCAGCTTGATAGTCACTTTTGTGCCCTCGTCCACGACCGAGTCAATGTCTATGCTTCCCCCATTGGACTCTATGGCCAGTTTGCAGAAGCTGAGGCCAAGCCCGAGGCTGGATGCTTTGGTGCTGAAGAAGGGTTGGAACAGCTGTTCCTTTATCTCATAGGGTATGCCCGACCCGGTGTCAGTGATGGTAACATCAACGAACCCGTCGGTGCTATCCAGTCTCACCGTGATGACACCCTCCTCCGGTATCGCCTCGATGGAGTTTCTTAGGATGTTATAGAAGGCCCTCTTGATCTTCTCCTGGTCTAGATATAGCGCGAGGAAACCGCCCTCCATCTCAGTTACCAATTTAATGTGTTCCGGGATGCGGCTCAACTCTATTGCAGCCCTGATAGTACCGTAAATGTCCGTAAGTGTCTTGACCGGCTCTGTTGGGTTTGTTATCTCTTTCATCTCTTCAAGGGTATTCATTATCATCTCGATGCTGTTGTCGATATTGTCAACCACTTCCGAAGAAAGGTCAGGGTTATGCCTAAGGACAAATGATGCATTACGGATGCTCTGTATAGGTCCCTTTAGGTCGCCCTGGACCTGCTCACATATCTTGTCGATGCCACCCACCATCTCCATGAGGTGCGCTTCTCTGAGGGTCCTCATCGCTCGATCCTGCATCAATCTATCGAGAGAGTTAGCGAAGTGGTCCGCCAAGATCTCCACCATCTGGGTTTCCTCATCTGTAAAGGCGTTTATCTCTTGCTTCTCGATGTTGATAACCGCTATCGCCCTACCATCCACGATTATCGGTACATCCAGCTCAGAAAGAGACTCTGGGACTCCTTCCGGTCTACTGCTAATGTAATCGTCGTCAACTCGGAGATCACCGACAATCTGGGTTGTCGCATTTTTGATGGCCTTTATCGTGAGTCCCTCGCCCGATAATGGTAGCCTATCTACAGTACTGACGCCCAATTGGCGCTTGAAGACAAGGTATTCGTTCTCAACAAAACCGACTGAGGCGTAATCCATCCCAAGTATCTCTTTTAGCGCATTAAGAACGATTACGATCATCGCATCTTGAGACGTAGCCCCGCCTAGGCTAGCGGTGCTATGATGAAGCGCATTGATCCTATCTTCCCATTTAATCCTCTTTGTGACATCCCTAATTGTGTTGAGTGAAACCTCGCCCTCCATGAAAGGGATGCCCTTCGAGGTGATCTCGAAAATACCTTGCTCTCCTGTCGTGTAATAGCCCTTGATATAAAATGGGGTTTTGAACTGCTCACTGTCGAGGGGGTTTTTTTTAAGCTCCTTTATCCTCCCGTGCTCGCTCTCGTCAACGTAATCGAAGATGTTTGAACCCACCATCTCCTTTGGGTCCCCTGAGCCATAGATATCAGCCGCCGCCTGATTGGCGAATAATATTATGTTGTCCTTGGCTAGAACAATACCATCAGCCGTGTTCTTGATTATATTCTCGAAAATATCATTGGTCTCGACCATTCTTGTTCCAACACCCTGAAAATATCAGTCCGCTTCTTTTACGTACGCAAATTGAAGATTGGACACAACCTCATTTAGTTGTTTTGCCTCCTCCTTGGAGACTAGTGGCAATAACGTCTCAACAAGCATCCTGGTCGTATCGATAGATATCCTGGCCTTCTCCAAGTCCTTTTTTGACTCCTGTTCCTCGGTGAGCTTTGCCCCTAGATATAACACGGATTTCGTCGATGCGATGCTGATGAAAAACTGTAGAATCTCCTCGATGTCGAGTTGAAGGAGAGCGAACTGCTCACCGCCCTGATCTGACATGACTACAAGTATTGAACACGGAGTTAAGTTACTTTTTATACAGCTATCTGTGTGTTGGAGGAGGTAGTTCGTGTCTCCTTTCTCCACAATTGGACCGAACAACCTCTTCTCGAAAAATCAGAGGGTTTTGAGGTACTTGAATACGGGGAACACTACGCTGTTGTTTTCAGCTCCCCTGTCCTTCAAGTACTCATTGAAGTAGTTCCAGCCCACCAAACCATCACCCACCTCCGGTTCAAGGCAGTAGAACGCCACGTTTGCAAGTGGCTGTGCCATGTCCACATGGTAGCTGCCTGTAGGGTAGATCTTCCTGGTCTTGAACCAGCCCCCATTGAGCTCCGTCATCTCATACATTCGTATCCAGCCCTTCTTTACCTCTTTGAACTCATCGACGATAAACTCGTACCCCTCAACTGTAACGGGCTCACTGAGCTTGGTAACCGTTACCCCGTGGTCCCTGAGCTTCTCGGCGACGTCTTTGAGTACCTCGTAGAAGATGTATCCCCTGGGTACAATGGCGTCCTTGGTTCCAATGGATCTCGTCAGGTCAGTCACGCCCTTGATGAATTCGGGCTCCCCCTCCCCTATGTAATGTCTCATGATGCTTGTGCCCGGTATATACTCCTCGGTACGCCCCCTGTATGCGTAGAGGTCGGTCTTCTCGTCCTGCTCCGCGTACTCCCCCTGGACCCAGTTCCTGAGCTCACCCGTTTCAGCCTTTGATAGCACATCGTTGACAACCTGCTCATCCGCCTCCCTGCACAGGCGGACGATCTCAACCCCTCTCTCCTTGACGTAATCAAGGAGGGAGAGGGTGAACGTGTAGCACGCCCAGATCCGCTTCTCGAATCCTACGTGCCCAGGTGTCTCGGTAAGTATGCTCATCCGGTTCCTGAGCCCAATAGCGTTGACTATGAACTTTGCCTCGACACTGTAACCCCCCGCCACTGGGTCCCAGACCTCAGGAGGCCATTTTTCCCAGTCAAAATCTGCGTGGGTGTAGTACATTGCACCGAACTGTTTCTCCCCGTGCTCCCTGATCCAGGGGAGGACGGTGTGCTGGGTGTACTCACGTGGCCCAGGGTTCCCAGTTGGTGTGTAGCTGGGCGCGTACAGATTACAGTAGCCGTGTTGGACCCTGCCCATGCTGTGGAGATCCAGGGTCATCACGGGGTCCCACTTGTTCAGGACGTTCATATATAGGCCCTTCATGTTGACGGTCTCCATCTTTATGCCGTCCCTGTTCACATCCGCGTCAACAGCATTGTGGCGCAGGCTCTGGATGTGAGGTGTGCCGCTGAAGGTGCTCGTGTTCTTGACCTCCCAGGTCTCGGTGCCGTCGGGGTTGAAGTCCGGGGCAACCAGGATTATCATGTCATCCAGATAGTGCCTTTTATCACCGGTGGCGATGTCCCTCATCAGAATGAGGAGAGACTCCTTTCCCTCTGCCTCCGGCGGGTGGATGTTCCCCTGGAGGTACACGATGGGCTTTCCCGTCTCCTTCGCCTCCTCGGGCGTTGTTACCCTGGGGTTACTGAGGATAACTAGCGGGCTGATCCTCCTCAGGTCGCTAATGAACAGCCGTTCGATGTGAATGTACTCGCTCCTCCAAGCTAATTTGCTTATGAACTCAAGAGTCTCGATGTGGCTGGCAGTGCGGGTAAAACTGGATTCCTCCGGCACCGTCCTCAGCTCATCGGAGTGATCTCCCGTCCAATCAGAGGGGACCTGGCTGTCCCAGTAAATCTTCGTCAAGTATGAATCCCAGAGAACCTTCTCCCCGGAAGTATATTAGATTAGCAACAGGAGGCGCTCACCCTTCAACTCTGTCCGCTTGACCGTGAATCCCCTGGACTCTATGTTTGATACGATGAATGCTATCTGTTCAAGGGACAGGACGGGCTCAACATCTGCCTTGGCTATAAAAATGGCTTCATCCGGGTCGAAAATATCTACCTTGCGCCTCCTGATGACATCAATCTCGGCCCTCTCAGCCACGAGGTGATGTAATGCGCCTGCTAACAGTCGCTGGAGCTCCAACCTACGCTCCTCGACCATCTCATTGACTGTTCTGTCCTTGGGCTCCATCTACTTGGGTGTCCTTCTCAGAATCTCAGCCTGGTACTCGGCGATCTCGTCCTCGGTCAGGTCTATCCCGAACTTTGCCTTGAGCAGCCCTTTAATCTCATCTACGTCCTTTGCCCCTTCCGTGACCTTGGGTATTATGTTACACATGTCCTCGACCATGTTCCATGGGAACACTACCCACCTCCACGCGATCTCATCGCCGTGGAAATCGGGTGTAAATTTGCCACCGCTGATGTGCCTGAGAGTGGCAGTCCTGATGTTTCTGGGGTTCAGGGTCATGATGTAATCCAAGGCCACCTTCATGCTTTCCCCCGTGTCAGTTATATCGTCAACAATGACAACGTCTCTCCCTGTCAGGTCGATATCGAACGGGTACTTGATCTTGGCAGCTCCGTCGGGCGTCGCGGTGATCCCCCAGTGCTCCACCTTCAGGCTCACAAGGTCCCTAACTCCAAGATAGTCACAGAGGACGCGGCTGAGAACCCAGCCCCCCCGAGCGAGGCCCACCATGAAATCGGGCTGGTAGCCGTCTTCCTTCATTTTCTCAGCAACTTTTTTTGCTAGAACGTTGAAAAGCTCCCAGCTCATTATCTCGCACGCAAAGGAATCGTCGGACATTTCCAAGGTACATGATACATTAACTGGTTTAATGGTTTGGAAAAAAAAGAAAAAATTAGGATTTTAGAGACTTAGGGTGGACCTGGCCTTGAGAATCCGTTCGCACTTAGTGCGGCGTCATCCCAAGCTACAGATATCTCGATGCCGTTATACTGGCCATAGCTAGTGAAACCGTCGGCAGTAAAGCCCCAGATATCGAAG
>JABIBQ010000016.1 GCA_018652685.1 Candidatus Bathyarchaeota archaeon | reverse complement strand
GTGGGACATAAACAATCTCCTCTTCGACTCCCGTTTCCTCACCGCGCCATTCGGTAAACTGGAGTGGGCAAGGAAGGAAACGTCTGAGGGGTGGAGTTTTGAGATGAGGATGACATTGGACCGCGACCCTGTTCATGAACTGGGTCTTGTGTTCAAGCAACAAGACATAGACGAGGGCTCGGTGTCATTGATTTATTACCCTGAGGACCAGCCGGGCGCAACGAACTATCCCACAAACTGGAGTCATTATACTATCCCTTCTTACACGCCTCCCGATCCTGTTGAGGTGATAGAAACTATTTCAGAACCAGAAACTATTTCAGAACCAGAAACTATTTCAGAACCAGAAACTAATACTCCAAAGACATCCAGCGACATACCTGGATATCCATTAATATCAATATTAGTGGGATTATGCGTAATCGTGGTCATTAAATCAGGAACTAACCAATATTAGCTGAATTCCGAGGGCTTTCCATGTGGTAATTTCTGGTAAGAGAGTACCGCTAAATGTCCTAACTTCATCCCAGGTCAAGGAGTTCCACGGGAACACAAGGCTCACGGGGCTGACGCATGATAAAAACGTGAGCGAGAGTGAGATGGATTTCAACGGCGTGGTCATTGAGATAGAGCTCACGCCAAACAGCGAGATAGCCAAAGGGGTCGTCAATCTGAACGCGCTAGACGAAATACTTGTTGGTCGTGTTGGTTCCCCATCTGTTCTCAGTGTCTATGCGGCCAGAGAGATCACTGTGATCAAGGAAAAACAGATTTCAATAGCCGTCGGGCAGGGGACAAGCTCTGCGTTGAAGGCTTACGCCCTCCTCAGCCCGACTAGTTCCGAATAATAGTGGCGAGATACCCTTTACTACCTCTTGCTGAGCTCATCGATGGTCAGCCTGGGTTTCTCGCTGTACTTGAACCCACCAGCCGGTGTCCACGCTTCGGCCTTGGCCATGACCTTATTGAGGTACCAGCCAGATGGCCGTCCCGGACTGAAGCTCTTGTGTGCCAGCCACGCCTCGTCCTCCCTCAGTTCTGGCTCAACGAGCTCGTACTCCTTGCTCCCTGAACCATGGGCAACGCATGTGTTGGCTGTTATCCACTGGCTCATGCCAACGATCCCTGTGAACTTCTCGTCACCGGAGTCCATGACGCCGTGAGTCTCGGCAGCACTACCTGGTATTCCTGTCGCCTTAACTGACATATCAAGAGCAGCGATATCAATAGCCACCATATCCCTTGATGCGAACACGCCCATGTTGGGTATGACTGGCCTGTCGGAGCCTGGTACACAATCACACGCTGGCGCAATATCTAAGGCATAACTTAGATATCCAATCTTATCTTTACCCATCTGTTCGACGTATGCCGAGGCCGCGTCGCCCATTCCAACGAGGAAATAGTTACGCCAGTCATTGAACATCTCTCCCTTCTCCCAGAGGTCACATCTGTACAGTGGCCTCTGATGGCCGAAGCAACCGATGCACTTGTCGGGATCGAACTCGGCATGGTCTTCCTTGATCTTGATGGCGTGGGCAGGGCACATATTGTTGCAGAGCTCTGCGTCGGGACACTCCTCTCCGATGCAGTTCTCGCTTGTGAACTCCCAATGGTTCCAGCCAACTGTTGGGTGATTGCACATGTGGACGTTGAACTTTCCCCTCTTGCTGCTGCACCCGATGGCGATGTTCTTTATGCTCCCACCGTAGACACCTGATCCGTGGCCCTTGAAGTGGCTGATGACGATCATGCTGTCAGCATCGGCGATGCCCTTGGCCATGTAGCCCTCCTTGAGGATCAGGCCGTCAGGAATGTCTATCTTGATGTCATCTGTGCCGTACAGTCCGTCGCTGATGATAATGGGGCATCCCATGCTCTCCGCGGTGAACCCGTTGCGGGCCGCCGTCTCAAGGTGCAGGTCTGCGGTGCTCCTCGCCCCATAGAAGTAGTAGGGCGCAGTCGTCGTGTCAGTGACAAAGGGTCTCCCCCCGTGCTCCTTTATCTTGTCTACGATCACCCTGATCAGGATAGGTCGGAGGTACGCGGAGTTGTTCCACTCCCCCATATGGCATTTCACGGCGACCGTCTCCCCTTCCTCGAAGCAGTCAAACAACCTGGCCTCATCAAAGAGTTGCTGAGCCTTGGCTGGGATGCTTGACTGCGCACCGGAGTACCGGTCGTCCATGAAGTAAACTTTACTCTTCACGGTTATTCACCAGAAACAGGTGTAAAGTTATTGTAATTGGTATATAAAACCCGGTACCGTCAGGTGACCACCATGCTTCGGCGTCTACTCTCCTCAGTGATTTTGTCCACGTGCGCCTCAAGCTCCGACAACGCGTACTCTATGTCTGACGCCTCAAGAATATTTTCGGTGACGGCCTGCGTCTCCAGTGCCATGGGCTTTCCCGTCTTGGTCCTGAGCCAGATCTTCTTCCTGTTCTGGGAGATGACCTTCCTTGCCTCGCCGAGCCTCTTCTTCGCGGCCTCATCTGATACTTTTTCTATTACTCTATCCAGGTTCTCTAACGCCTTTTCCATCGGTGTACTCATCGTAATCCCATCTCCATGCCTAATACCTCTAGCTTCTTTTCCAGTTGGTTAAAACTTGTCCTCTGATAACCCAGCCTTTCTCCCTTCTCGGTATCGTACCAGTCCACCGCAGTGTACTCCTCGGAGAAGACGGGCTCGACCTCTACCCCGAGCGCTGCGTAAAACCTGTCAATGTACTCAGTACCTGTCATCTGCCAGGATTTCCCACCTGCGATATTGTAAATCTCCCTGTCGTCGCACACTTTGAGACTGATGACGATTGCGCAGGCCGCGTCATCGACGAAAATGAACTCCACCCGCTGGTCGCTACGGTACGGAATGCTATCGGGGAGCTCCACTAGATCAGCGACGCTGATTGGCGCAATCCTAAGAATGCTGGTCGGGTTTCCAGCGTCCATAACCACCTTCTCCGCGCTGATCTTGCTCTTGGAGTAGTTATTATGTGGCGTCTGGGGATATGTTTCGTTGATTGGGGGTTTTGCATTCGCTGTTATCCCATAGGTCGAGATACTTGACGTGAGGACGATGGGTGTATCACTGTTGATGCTATTTAGGATGTTCTCGGTCCCTGAGACGTTGACCTTCATGGTCAACTCGCGGGATGACTCGCTCCTCGGTGGCAGCAGTGCCGCTAGGTGAACTACTGCGTCTACGTCTTTACATGCATCCGTCACGCTGCCCTGATCCGTAATATCTCCCTTGAAAGCCTCGACTCCAAGCCGCTCAACGTGACTCCAATCAACTTGCGGGAGGTCAAAGACGCGTACCGTTTGTCCATTCTCTACCAGCTGTCTAGAAACGGAGTACCCGAGCCTTCCAGCTCCCCCTGTGACAAGTATCCTCATTAAATTTTACCCTGAATGAACGTGTTTTCAGGGGATAAAATACCTGCTCTCCCTGTTTTTCAGGGAACGTTCATAAATCGTCGTTTGAATCTTCGATTAGTGTTCTTATGGATATCAACGATGTTTTCAGCTATGACGAGGAGAACGGGATCTGGACCGATACCTTTCTCGGTACCCAAACCATCTTCTTCAACGAGATTCTCTGGGACGCCATGGTCGAGAACATGTACAACGTCTTCGGGTCAGCGGGCGCGGTGTTCCTATACCAATCCGGGCTTGGGGCGGGCGAGGAGATCGCCAAGGTGGCGATTGAGAGGACTGGGTCCAACGAATCTGCTCCCCTGTTCAGCCTGGCTGCCCAGGCGGGCTGGGGTCGGTACTCAAAAGAGACCGATCCAGATGACGCCGATCATATCCTAATCAAGAGCGAGAGGAACTTTTTCTGCGATTCGTGTCACAAAAGCGAAACAGACCACGTCTGCCCATTTGTTCGGGGTTTCCTAACTGGGGTATTCTCCGAGCTAGCAGGAGTGTCGCATTCACTTGAGATCAGGTGCTGCTATATTCACGGTGGAGTAGAGAACAGCACTTTCAGCCTCAAACCCAACGAATAATATAGATCTAGTGCTAACTATTCGATTTCTTCTTATCTAAGCAGCCATCTTGTAGCGGGATTACCGTGGGCCTTATTGACGGGATAAAAAAGTTCTGGCGATCACAAAAAACAAACTACCGGCTCATGATTGCAAGGGACAGCCTAACAATGTTCAGCGGTAGGCGCCCCATGGCACGGGGTATGGGTGGCTACGACGGTATATTCCTGAGCCGACTGGGAGCATCTGCGCTTCAGATCGGTTACGTAAACGGCGTCATCGGCCTCCTAAACGTTCTGCTAGCCGTTCCAAGCGGATGGCTCATCGACAGATCCAGCGATATCAGACGCCTCTACTTCGCCAGCTTCGCCCTAAGCCTCCCAGCACTCCTTGCCCTCTACTTCACATCAGACTGGCGGTTATACCTCGCAATCATGATGGTCTACACCCTGAGCATAAGCATCCAGTTCCCATCCCAACTCATAATGAACATCGATTCAATGGATGACAGCAATAGAGTATCAGGACTAGGATTCCACAGGACAGTAACAGCCATAGCCGGTGTCGCTTCCCCCATGATTATCGCGTATGCCATCAACTTCTTCGGGGGGCTAGAATCCGCAGACAGCATCAGACCGCTGTTCCTGATCTTCTTCGCCGTTGATATCGTCATCCTTTACGTCGTAACCCGATACGCCGAACCCGTCCACATCGAGAGAGAGGAGGAGAGCTCAAACATACTTGACGGGGTTAGGGCGCTAATCGATGCTCCTACGCCCCTCAAGCTACTATTATTGAGCGAGATCACAACGGTGTTCGCCATGCTCATGACGGGACCTTTCAGGGGCATCTACCAGGTTGACATCAAGATGGCTAGCATATTCATCTTCGGCTGGATAGGTGTAGCTG
>JABIBQ010000026.1 GCA_018652685.1 Candidatus Bathyarchaeota archaeon | reverse complement strand
CGGCTCGGCGCATATCACGTACCTCAGCCCAGAGATGACCATAAACTCAAACCAGCAGTCCGTGGGCCTCAACTACATAAGGTCCAAAATGGGCGATTTGCTAGAAATAGATCTTGGAAGGACCATCAGGCAGCTAGAGAGAGCCAGGGCAAGGGTGCTTTACAACCTCCCCAAGGGCGGCTAGGTTTTTTTGATATCTGTGTCAATATAGACAGGTCATTGACACTGTGGGACACCCATATTGGCAGGATATGCAGGAACAAAACCGCTAACTATTACTGAAGTCTCGATGACGAGTCCCCTTAATTAGACAATAACAGGGTATAGCCGCATGTAAAGGAGTAAACCCAGTATCAGTTCTGCTAACCACACCATGGTCAGTGTGAGCATCCAGTTCTTCCGCTGGAAACAGGTGGGACCAGGCTTCTGGAACCTCCAGTCAGCCACCATGTAGATGGCCGCGGCCTCGACAACGACCCCCAGGACAGCGTGGGCCCTGAACAACATGTTGAGTCCGATAACGGACGAATCTCCCAGCCTCAAGGCAACGGGTACCATGACCACAAGTATTGACCCCGTGTTCAGTAGCGTAGCGAGGAACATCACTACCCCGTGGGGCAAGAAACTGCGCCTCCTGGCAATAACGAACCCTACGAGGACCAGCCCCATCGCGCCAAGTTGCAGAATGACACTGATATCGCTGGATAAAGGAGCCGCGGTGCTGAGAAGGTCCGACATAGGACAGGGTTACGGTCGCTTGGTTAAAAAGTTCATGCCCAAACTCCATTATACGAGGTCAGCGTAAACAGGGTAATGTTCAGGGACATACAACTGGTAATCTATGACCTCGATGGCGTTCTAATTGACGGAAACAAAGGAATCGTGGAGAGTTTCAGGCTGCTTCACGAGGAAATCGACGAACCATTCAACCCGGAGGATATCCTCTCTCGGATAGGCGTCGGGTTACTGGAGATATTCAGGGAGATATTACCGGAAAAACACCACGACAACATGGCGGAACTGAGGCTATCCTACATCAGGAACTTCCAGGGACTGGGCACCGAGTATATCAGGCTCCTTGACGAGGTCGAGGAGACCCTTGCTGATGTGAAGGCACGGGGATTCATTCAGTCAGTGGCCACCAACAAGACTGCTTCAGAAGCCGAGAGGATTCTAGGTGCTCTGGGGGTCGCCGGGAACTTTGACCTGATAGCTGGATTTGGCACGGTCCCGAGGGCAAAGCCCGAGCCTGACATGATCCTTTACACGCTGGACAAAATGGGTGTAGCCCCCGAGAATGCGGTATTTGTGGATGACACGAAGGTAGGATTGACGGCGGGTATCCGGGCAGGTGTGAATACAATTGGTATCACGACGGGAAACAACACTCTTGAGCAGATCCAGGAAGTAAACCCTTCAACGATAATACACGAGTTCAGCAAGCTGATAGAATTAATAAGATAAATTGGTGCGTCCGCCGGGGATCGAACCCGGGCCCCCTGCGTGGCAGGCAGGAATCATACCACTAGACAACGGACGCTTGCACACCAGTTACATTTGATGCTGGATATAATTGTTACTCTCAGAGGATTGAGAGCCAACCTGGGAGTGAGTCAATTAACATCCTGATTATCCGCTCAGCAGCCTCAACCCAGACAACTCTCTCGCCATAGGCATCTCCGCCGTCGGAGTCCACAAGATCTGAGACGCCCCTAAGGATGACCAGTTTGACATCATTGTGCCTGCAGACGAACGATAGGCTACCCGATTCCCAGTCGCCCACCTTTGCGCCGTACTTCTCCTTAAGTCCCTGGATGTCCTCCGGAAGGATGTCACGGTCACCGCTGACGATGGTGCCCCTGTAGACCTTGATTGGGTACGGCTCCTTGAGCCAGGACAGGTCGATGTCGGATGAAAAGTACTTGATGGCCTTCTCTGTGCTGCCAATATGGCTGATAACATCATAAACGACGGCCCTATCGGCCAACACTATGTCGTCCCGCTCGATCTCGCCCCTAAACCCTCCACAGGTACCCAGGTTGAATATGACTTCGGGCTTCCAGTGGTCGATTACATACTGTGCTGATGCTGCGCTGGGTATCTTGCCGTAGAAGCCGTGGTAGAATATGACGGCCTCGCCGTTGATCTCCCTCTCTATCCAGTCTCCATATGGTGATTTCTGGAACTCGGCATCTGGGAAAATCTTTGGGATGGCCTGCCACTCCCCGCCTGCCGATATTATGACTACGATTTTTGGGTTCAAGGCTCGATGTAAATGATTTCATCAAATAAAAGGTTCATGGAGTGATACGTTGAAGAACTTGCTCATTGCTGTTCACGTGCGTACAAGATTATCATAGGTAAATCGTTCACGGTGGGGGCAACTATGTCGCTACCCCTGTCGAGGAACGCGTTCATGGCAGCTTCTGCCACGTGCACACACTCGTATACTCCTGCAAAAATAAACTCGTTACCAGCGTTCTTCGCCGTATAGTAGTCAGCCATCGTGTCCCCAACGTACAGGCCCTGTTTGATGGGCCTATAGGACTCTGCTGCCTTCATCAACGGGAACTTGTTTGGTTTGTGCAGCCCTTGTTTTCCAAGTTCGTCCATGGCAGCATCTACAACGTCATGCCAAATCTGGGATTGTTTAGGGAACCTGTAAAGTATATCGCCAAGTGCGTGTCTAGCTGTGTTTGCCATGCTGCCTGAGGCGATCCCGAATCTTGGTGCCCCATACAACTCCTCGAACAGGTCGATGGTTGACTCCAGGATAACAATTTCCTCTTCCCCCACGATCCCGTTTTCTACCTCGACAAAGCTAGGAAGGAGGCCAAAGGTCTCAGTGAACAGTTTCTTGCCTCCGAAAAGCTCTTCGAAGAGAGTGGAAAGCATGCTTTCTCCAACCTCACCTCTGAAGTTTATGGTCTCCGTTACTCCTGTACCCACTTTTTCAAGTAGTTCTCTGTTAACTGATTCAATACCGGTGGAATCCAGTCTAGAAGCGAACTGTTCCAGTTTCTCGTATAATCCATCAAGTTTGATAGGTATGTCCAATTTCCCTTCGATAAAGTTGAAACGATCCGATGGTTTCTGGAACTTCAGAGACTCGGTTGCCATCCTGTTTATCTCCTTGAGACCTTCCGGTCCTGCCTCGACCAGTATTCGCATGATGTAGGCGTACGTGTGTGCCCAATCGCTGTTGAAACCGCCTGTGATCTTGTACTTGAAGTTCAGAGCCCCATCGAATAGCGTATCAGGGAGCATTGTACCAGTGAAGGCATCAATGATCATGATCGTTGTCTTTGCTACGGCCTTGTTGTAGCTCCTGCGTACGTCGAGTAGCACTCCGTCACAGTCGAATACAGTCATGTCGATGTTTGCTATGGCGTTGAGCCTGTCCTTCCTGATGTACGTTGGTTTGTCCGTGTCTAGTTTGATGTATTCTGGTCTCATTATACCGCCTTCTTGAGTGCCTCGATGACCGCTGCGCCTGTGTCTTCTGGCTGATGGTCAACCTGTTGTATGCCTTTTCAGTGTTAAATGATGCGAAGTTTGCAGGTGTCTGGGCAGGGGTATTAGTAGCCCGTAAATTCTGAAAAAATATTTTTCGGTACGAAAAAGGGGCAAAAAGCATCAGTGGGACCTGAACTGGGGTGATTCCTCGTTGTCTCACCTAGCTGCGACCTTCTCTGTATGCCTTGTAGCATCAATCCTTGGAAAACCTTTATAGCCAAATACGATGTTCAGTGGGATGCATTAGGCGGCTCTAGCCACAAATGGATGAAGAAAAATGAGCGATAAAACAGTCATAGACGGAGAAGGACTCATACTGGGCAGGTTATCCAGCATGATAGCCAAGAGGCTCCTCTCTGGGGAACGAATTGAACTAGTCAACTCAGAGAAGATCGTGGTCTCGGGCGCCAGGAAGATGTTAATCGACAGGGAAAAAGAGTTCCTGAACGTCGGTGGTTTCACAAGAGGCCCAATCCACTACCGCCAACCACACAGGATAGTCAGGAAGACTATCAGAGGTATGCTTCCACACAGGAAAGCCCATGGCAGAGAAGCCTTCAGAAGACTCAAGGTCTACATCGGCGTCCCCGACGAGTACGAGGCAGTCGAGAAGGAGACATTCGAAAAGATCCAGGCAAGTAGACTCAGCAAGAGATACCTGACCATTGGAGAGATCGCCGAGAACATCGGCTGGAAGAAATGATTGCAATGTCAGTAAAGAAGAAAACAGTCCTGGCAACAGGAAAGCGTAAGACCAGCGTAGCGAGGGTCGTTGTCTCCGATGGACAGGGAAGGATCAGGGTCAACAATGTCCCGATCGGTCTCATCAAGCCTTTCATGGCGAGGGAGAAGATCATCGAGGCCTTCATGATCGCAGGTGACTATAGAAGCAGAGTCGATATCAAGATCAAGACCAACGGCGGAGGCGTCATGGGACAGGCAGAGGCCGCCCGGATGGGCATCGCCCAGGGCATGGTCAAGTTCACAAAGAGCAAAAGGCTCAAGGCGAAGTACCTCGAGTATGACAGGACAATGCTGGCAGGCGATGCGAGGCGCAAGGAGGCCAAAAAATTCGGAGGCCCAAGCGCACGACGCAAGAAGCAGAAGAGCTATAGGTGATATCAATGGTACGCAATCTTTCACCAATAGTCGAGCACAAGGGCAAAGTCCGCGAGGGCAAGGGCTTTTCAAAGGCCGAGCTCATCGCAGTCGAGCTTACGCTGGGCAGGGCAAAGTCACTGGGGCTTCCTGTTGACCAGAAAAGGGGCAGCAGCCACGACGAGAACGTAGAGGCACTCAAGGAGTTCATCAAAGGGGCAAAGGACCTTGACATCAAGGTATCAAAGCCCAAAATGAAGACCGGAAAGACACACGTTGGAAGGGCCTACAGGGGCAGGACCAGCGCGGGTCAGAAGGTAAAGGGTCTCCGCAAGGCTAGGGGGCTACAAAAGGTCAAAGGTAGCCGCAAGATCAAGGGTAATCAAGGGATCAAGAGTAGCCGCAAGAACTAATCATTTTTTTACAGATTTATCATCATTTTATCCATGAAGACATGGACACTATCACATTGATTGATGCTAGGTTGATTTTGCATTAAATAGGATCGGGAATTACCGGGTAAACACCTCCAAATAATAGTTATGCTTATGTATAGCGCTACACTAGGCTGTAACGATACATCATGAGGTCGGATGTCCATATTATAACAGATCCAAAGGTAGCGAAGCTATTCGCGGACGAGACAAGGAGAAGGATGCTGAGGGTACTTAGCCATCACGAGCTTTCTGCCACCGACCTCGCAAAGAGGCTGGAGAAGAACCACAGCAGCATCGTCCACCACTTGAACATGCTGCTGGAGGCGGGACTCATCGAGATCACCAGAAACGAGCAGGTCAGGAACATGATCCAACCGTTCTACCGCTCAATCAGTCGCGAGTTCCACGTCAGTTACAGGATAAACGAGGTTCTTGAGGAGGACCCGGATTACTCGGCTTGGACCGAGGGGTACCTTCAAAGGCTCCTGCTGGGGCTGGAACAGTACAGCATTGAGCTGCCGGATGAAGACAAGGCCAGGGTAAAGGAGCTGCTAAGGCAGTCCCACCTTTTCCTGAAGAGGGCATACGAAGAGAGGGTAATCAAGTGGACAGAGAACAGGGATGTAGGCAAGTACCCGTCAAGGGTCATCGGGAGGATAATGTCTGACGTCCAGCTAAGCGCAAGCGAGGAGTACTGGGAGATTCTCAGGAAGCTCAGGGAAATCCTGAACAAGTACAGCGGAGCACCGTGGGATGTCGAGTAGACCCAAGCAGAGCAACATCAAGACGTTCACTCGCTTAATTGGCTATATCTCAAAATACTGGGAACTCAAAGCTATCCTCATTCTCATACTCTTCACCACCGCTTCCACCGCTATCTCACCTGCCATCGTTGGCAATATCATCGATATGATCAGGGCAGTCGCAGAAGGGAACACGATTGAGGCCAGTGAAGGAGTAGGAGAAATTGCGTACCAGATGCTCATCCCATTCGCGGATTGGCTCTCATTGGTAAGGGAAATGGACCCTGGAAAGGCAACATTATTCGTCTTCAGCTTCGCGCTGATAGTCTTGTCCATCCTGGAGGGAGTTTTCAGTTACATGCAACGCTACCTTCTCACTATTATCAGCCAGAGGGCGGGCTTCGATATGAGGGACGACATGTATAACAGCCTCCTTGAGCAGAGCTTCAGCTTCTACGACCAGCAGAGGACGGGCCAGTTAATGGCGAGGGCTACCGGTGATATCAACATGCTAGGACGCTTCTTCAACATGGCATTCAGGATGGCCATCAGCAACATCCTGGTCCTGATAACCGTAATCTACTCCATGACCAGCCTCAGTCCTGAGCTCACCCTAATAGCAATGGTCACAATACCGTTCCTCCTGTTCACCACATCAAGCTTCAGCAAGAGGGTGCGCCCAATGTGGAAAGAGGTCAGAGAGCAGAACGGAGTCCTGACATCGGTCCTACAAGAGAACCTATCCGGCCTCAGAGTCGTGCGCGGGTTCAGCAGGGAGGAGTACGAGGAGGAAAAGTTCGGGGCCGAGGTCAAGAAGTTCTTTGATATCAACGTCACAATGGCCAGGGTCCGCGCCTTCTTCATGCCAATGGCCTCGCTCATCAGCTCAGTGGGCATCGTAATCATCATTTGGTACGGGGGAAAGCAAGTCATCACCGGTGCGCTTACCCTTGGCACGGTCCTAGCCTTCTACTTCTACATGAACAGACTCATGGGCCCCGTGAGGATGCTGGGCTTTATGACCAGCATGTTCGTCAGGGCACAGGCGGCAGCCGAGAGAGTGTTCGAGATAATCGACGCCGAGATTGATGTCCATGACAAAGACGACGCTCAAGAGTTCATGACCGTGGAAGGGCACCTGGTATTCGAAGACGTGTGGTTCAGCTACGACGGCCAGAACATGGTCCTCACGGAAATCGAACTAGACGTGAAACCAGGGCAAACCATTGCCATCCTCGGCGCAACGGGATCAGGCAAGAGCAGCATAATCAACCTGATTCCTAGGTTCTACGATGTCTCCAAAGGAAGCATCAAGCTCGACGGACTGGACATCAGGGATATCACAATAAAGAACCTGAGGAGCCACATAGGCATAGTCAGGCAGGACCCGTATATATTCAGCACCACCCTCAGGGAGAACATCGCCTACGGGGTAGAGTCAACAAGTACAAAGGGCATCGAGGAGGCAGCGAAACAGGCCAAGATCCACGAGTTCATAGCATCCCTCCCCGAAGGGTACGACACGAAGGTTGGGGAACGGGGCGTCACACTGAGCGGCGGCCAGAAGCAGAGGGTCGCCATAGCCAGGGCGCTGCTCAAGAACCCCAAGATACTGGTACTGGACGATAGCACAAGCAGCGTGGACACACAGACCGAGTACGAGATCCAGCATGCACTGGACCAGCTGCTTGAGAACAGGACCACGTTCGTCATCACACAGAGGCTCAGCAGCATCAAGAAGGCCGATTACATCATCGTCCTTGAGGACGGAGCGATAGCCGAGGAAGGCAGCCACGAGCACCTCATGGCGCTCGACGGCATCTACAGAAAGCTGTACGATACCCAGATCACGGGCGCAAGGGGAGGTGACCTGTAATGGGTTACCGCAGGAACAGGCACGCCGCAGAAGATGACATGGTCCGCTCGGTGCCTGACTGGGTGTTATTCAAGCGCATGGTGGGGTACATCGTTGCCCAAAGGAAGGAGAGCCTCACGCTGGTCCTGGCTATCACTGTGGCATCCATCATCAACCTGATTCCACCGTATCTGGCCACCTTGGCCATTGATAGATACATCATCGTTAATGACCCTGAGGGACTCACAGTACTCTCAGTCATACTCATCGTCACGTACGCGTTGATATTCACCTCACGGTACGTCCAGAGGTTCCTCATCAGCTGGCTGGGAGCCCAGCTAGACAGGAACATGAGGCAAGACATATTCAGCCACCTCCAGAGACTCAGCCTCACATTCTACGCCAAGCGCGAGGTGGGGAGCATCGTCAGCAGGGCCACCAATGATATTGACAAAATCACCGAGCTCATCACAAGTGGTGTAGCCAACGTCGTGGCCGATATACTGACTCTTGTGGGGATCATCATAATCATGCTATCCATGAACTGGTGGCTAAGCCTCATCACGTTCAGCATCATCCCACTAATGCTCATCTTCCTCTACATATGGGGGAGAAGAGTACGAAAAGTCTACAGGGAGACCAGGAAGACCATCGCCAGCGTCTCAGCCAAAATGGAGGAGAGCGTCAGCGGCATGAAGGAGATACAGAGCTTCAGCAAGGAGGGCGCAACCCGTCAGGAATTCAGACAGATCAACCAGAACAACATGCAGGCAAACGTCCAGGCGGGACAGGTGATGTCAGCGTTCTGGCCCGCCGTCAGCATATTCACGGCAGTGGGCAACTTCCTAGTCCTCTGGTTCGGCGGCAACGCCGTCATGGACGGGACCCTGAGCGTGGGGCTTCTGTTCGGATTCATGAGCTACATCGGCAGGTTCTTCATGCCAATCCAGGACCTGAGCGGATTCTGGAACAGCGTACAGAGCGCGCTAGCGGCCGCAGAGAGGGTGTTTGATATTATGGACACCCCCCAAGGCATCAGTGACTGGCAAGGGGCCGAGGAAATGCCCCAGATTGAAGGAAAGATCACGTACGAGGACCTGAACTTTAGGTATGAGGACGATACCCCAGTGCTCAAGGACATCAACCTGGTGATCGAGCCCAACTCCACCGTCGCCCTTGTTGGCCCCACAGGGGTCGGCAAGACCACCATGATCAACCTCCTCTACAGGTTCTACGACCCAAGAGAGGGCTCGGTCAAGGTGGACGGGCACGACGTAAAGGACATACAATTAGCATCACTAAGGAAGCAGATGGCCGTGGTTCTCCAGGACAACTTCCTATTCAGCGGTAGCATCATGGACAACATCAGGTACGGGAACCTGGAGGCGTCCGACGAGGAGATCATCGAGGTGGCCCAGACAGTGGGTGCCCACGAGTTCATCATGAAGCTCCCCGAGGGCTACGAGACCGATGTCAGGGAGCGCGGTGGCAGATTAAGCGTCGGCCAGAGGCAGCTAATCAGCCTGGCAAGGGCGCTGATGGCCGACCCGCGGATACTTATTATGGACGAGGCTACCAGCAGCATCGACGCGTACACTGAGCTCATCATCCAGAAGGCCCTTGAGAAGGTATTCAGGAACCGCACCAGCATCATCATCGCCCACAGGCTCAGTACCGTCCGCAACTCGGACATGATAGTGGTGCTACGTGAGGGGGGGATAGCCGAGAAGGGCAGCCACGACGAGCTCATGGAGATGGACGGACTGTACAAGCAACTCTACGAGATGCAATTCAAGTACGAGAGTGAAGAAGTAGAAGAAAAATAGATTATTTGGCCTACTTGGCCATCTTCTCAAGGGTTGGGATGATACTTTCGATCCTGTCAAGGGCCTCGTTCATGATTTTCTTGCTGGTCGCGGTCAGTATCCTCATGTGGTTGTCGGCCTTTGGACCGAAGGTGATTCCTGTACCCAGCGAGACCCTGCCTTCTTCAAAGATCACCTTGTTAAGCTCCGCGCTTGTCAGGCCATAGTTGAACCTCGGGAACAGAAGGTAAGTGCCCTCCAGGTTGGGGACAGTGATGTCACCCATCTCGGTGAGCCTCTTTGTAACAAGGTCCCTAACTTCACCCAGGTACTTGTTCATGTCATTCCTCCAGTAATCCAGCTTGTCGCTGCAGATCACAGGTGCCATCGCCTTGCCCATGTTGTTGGTTCCTCTGAGGACTCCGTAGGCATGCTTCGTGAGGCTCTCAAAGATCACCTTGTTTGTCGCGGCCAGGTATCCTGCCTGCAGGCCGGGTACGCCCCACATCTTGCTGAATCCCCAGCCGGATATGGTAATATCAGCGATTTCGGGGTTGAGAGACGCTAGGCTGATGTGCTTCCTTCCGTCGTTGCGGATGTCCTCCCACAGCTCGTCGACATAGACGTAGATGCCGTTATCAACTGCAAGGTCTGCGATTCCCTTAAGCTCCTCCTTCGTCATGACCCTGCCCGCGGGATTGTGTGGGTTGCATACGAAAATGAGCTTTGTCTTGGAGCTGATGAGGCTCTTGAGCTGCTCGATATCGAACTTGTACCCGTCATCGATGTCCAGGTTCCAGCGGACCGTATGGGTCTGGGCTATCTGAGTTTGTGAGACGAATGGGTAATACATCGGGTCCGTGACGATGACCTCGTCCCCTGGCCGGGTGGCGTGCCTCGCAGCGAGCCACATTCCGGGTGTAACACCCTGTGTGAGCATAATTTGGCTGGCCGGTACATCGATCTTGTTGACTCTCTTAATCTTCGCCGACATGCTATCGCGTGCCTCGGTGTCTGAACCGTACACTGTGAACTCTTCCTCAACTGCGTCTCGGAGGGCCTGCTTTATCTCAGGGCAGAGGGGGTAATCAGGGTCTGCGAGCCACAGGGGGATGATGTCGGATGCATCCCTGTGCCACTTTGCTCCCCTGACGCTGAGCCTGCTTTCTATGGTTGGTTTATCGAATGGAGTAGACATAATATCACTAACAAAGTCATAGGGGGTCATCTGTGTAAATATTTATTGGATGAAGCGGGAAGCAGAGGCATCCCGATAATGGATCGATAGAGATATATTGACCCTTGGGAAGGTAGGGGGGACTGAGGATGAAAATCCTACTATACTTCGACTGGGCTGGTACGCGAAAGGACCTGAAAGAGCACGACAAGAAGATGCTAAAGAGCTGCATCGAGACAGGCGTCGATCACGAGGGACTATACGGTAGCATGAACGCTAAATGGAACTATGTCTGGGTATTCCAGGCAAACAGCTTTGACCACTTCCTAGAGATGAGCAGGAAGGTGCCGAGGCCGGTCTTTATGACACATTACATCACAGAGCTGTTGATTCCGTCAAGACTCTAAATTAATTATTATGCCTCGAAAGAGGTACACAATATCTATTGAATCATCTTAAAGGAAGACGGTTCCATTCTTGTCAATACCGCATACTTTTGGCTCACAGTTTATTGGATCAAGCAGTTCAAGTATTTTATCGATATCCCCTTTCGGCTGGACCGTGTATGCGACATCACCGAACATGGCCATGGTGAAAATATAATCCTCGGGGTCCATCAAATCGAAGACTTTCTTGACATCTGGTGTCACCAAGCCAATATGGTCAGTGAATTTGCGGGCGTACTTCAAGAATCGTTCCTGTGTGAGGTCCCCATGTAACTCATCGACGTAGCTTCCACCGATCTGGTTGATCTTGACGATTAGCTCCGGGTTACTCAGTGCCTTCTTTGTATGGATTGGCCCAAAATACAAGTAGATGACTTCCAGCCCCGATGGATCCTCCATTAATACCCCTGCACCGATACCGGGCGCACCCGGCTCGTATAGAACACCGAATCCACCATGGTCAGCGGCGAATACACTGCCAAGACCAGTCTTGCACTCTATCTCGGCGACGTGAGCCAGCTGGGATGCCTCGGTTCTGCTCAGCCCCGTATCCATTGCCTTGTTTAGAGCAAGGCTCAGGCTAATGGCACCGCCTCCACTGCTCCCGAAGCCAGCGGTTATCGGTGTCTCGATTGTATGATGTATTAGAATATTATATGGCTCATGGATCATTGACAGGTACTTGCTTAGAACGTTCTCGCTCACGTTGGCGTCAATCATCTCCTCCCCGTTGATGTAGATGCTGTGACTGGGTTTTCTCGATGATTCCACCTTGACCCTTGTGTGCACACCATCAGTGAGGCTGATCCCGGACCCCCTGGCCCCTGTCTTCAAAGGGTCTTCCAAGTCGATACATATCTGGAAAAGTCCTGTAAGGTGTCCTGGTGCGAAGACATGTGCAGATGACATGGGTATCTCGTTGAGAATAATGTTCTGTGGGAAAAAGGTTGTGAAAGACTAGTGGGTGACTGCGTAGATTTTCTGGGAGATTTTCCACTCTTCTCCAGACTTGACCATGTTGAAGAAATCGGTGCCCCACAGGGATTTATCGCCGATGACGAGCTCAAAATCAACTCTCACGTTTGCCGCACCGGCAAGCTGGTTCACAGAGACCCCGTGGGCTATCTCCTCCACCGTTGTGCCCTCGGCTTTCCGCTTCTGGACCTTCTTCATGAACTCATCTATGGACTCCGTTGATTCCACGGGGTTATTACCATCCGCGTTGATGACCACGGCGTTCCAGTAAAATGCCTTCCTAAAATCATTCTCGGACCCTGTCCGGATTGCCCTTAGGTAGGTCTCAACTGTTTTGAATATCTTCTCAGTATCGCTCATAGGGTTAGGTTGGGAAAAAAGAGTAAAAAGAGTTGAGGTCACATGAGGCTGCCATAATCAAATGGCTTGGCAGGGTCAACCACAGGCGACTTGATGTCGAACAGCCCCGTGTACTTGAGACCGCTCCCCGTGTTGAACAGTACAACCTTCTCGTTCTTGTCAACCGAGCCCTCTGCAAGCATCCTCTTCAACGCGGACATGGTCGCAGCACCCTCGGGACACACGAACAGCCCCTCGGTCCTACTGATCTGTGCCAGGTCACTCATGAGCTCCTCGTCGCTGACCGCGATGCACTTGCCCCCGCTCTCACGTGCGGACCTGAGTACCAGGAAATCTCCTAAAGCCTTGGGGACCCTGAGCCCTGATGCCTTGGTCTCGGCGTCGTCCCAGAACGTGCTCTCCTCTTTACCCTCGTCGTATGCCTTGACTATTGGGGCGCAACCCTCCGTCTGGACGGAGACCATTCTTGGTCTCTCGCTTCCGATCCAGCCCAGCTCCTCCAACTCGTCAAAGACCTTCCACATGCCGATGATACCCGTCCCACCGCCCGTGGGATAGACGATGACATCAGGCAGCGTCCAGTCAAACTGCTCCGCCACCTCGATGCCCATTGTTTTCTTGCCCTCAAGCCTGTATGGCTCGCCGAGGGTGCCCATGTTGAACCACTGCATCTCGTCCATGCCGCCTTTGACCAGCTTCCCCGCGTCGCTGATGAGACCGTCAACAAGTACAACTTTAGCCCCGACTATCTGGCACTCGATGATGTTCACCTTGGGAGCATCCTTTGGCATGAACACGTAGACATCCATTCCCGCGCGTGCGCCGTACGCTGACATGGCACCCGCCGCGTTTCCCGCCGAGGGAAGGGCAACGCTGGAGATGCCCAATTCCTTTGCCTTGCTTATTGCCATGCCAAGACCCCTTGCCTTGAAGCTGGCGGTTGGGATGATCCCCTCGTCCTTGACCCACAGATCCTTAAGGCCGATTTCCTCGCCCACGGTCCTAATGGGGGTCATGGGAGTCCAGCCCTCGCCCAGGGTTACGATGTTCTTCCTATCCTTGATGGGAAGAAGCTCAAAGTACCGATACATGGTGGACTCCCTCCCCACCAGGTCCTTCCTCGTGACGGCTTCCTTCACTGCCTCAAGATCATATCTGGCCAGCAGTGGCTTTCCACATTTCTTACAAACGGTCTGGACCACGCTGGCGTCGTGGACCTCGCTGCATTTGGAGCATTGAAGATGCGTGAACTCGCTCATATTTATCAACAATAAGGGAGAGGATTGAGAAGTTAACTTTTGAGGTAACTGGAGACTCTTATCTCGGTAAAGGTAAAGTTCGTGTGTTTCTCTGTAGAATAAGAACATGAGTTAATTCCTCGTATGAATATTCTCCTTTCTTATTGGCAGAAAAAACATCCAATCTCTCAATTCTGTCATCGGGAGCCGCTCTTCAAACCGATAATAAAGTCACTAAGTACCAACTTGCAGGTACCATCTCCCACCCGCCGCGAGTTTTCAGCAACCTTTTTATCGCTTCAAGGAACCCAAATAGTTACCAACCTATGGAGTTAATGTAATGGGGTATTGCTTTGTCCTATCCCTCAGAGAGGGGGATTAAATGGGGTATCGTTTTATTAGTTGGTAAACAGAAACGACGTACGCATTCTATAAAGGTTCATAGCGTCAACAATGCAATGAAACGAACGTCCCTGACCGGGTACCGTTTGAGCAGAGTATGGGAGTTAGGTAAACATGACTGAGATGACAGGCAGCAAGGCTTTCGTTAAATCACTTGAAAACGAGGGCGTGGAACATATATTCGGAGTATCAGGTGGGGCGCTTATTCCCATCTGCGATGACTTACTGGACAGCGACATGCGTTTCATCCTAGCTCGACACGAGCAAGGAAGCACACACATGGCCGACGGGTACGCCCGCGTCCTCAACAAGGTAGGCGTTTGCATCGCCACAAGCGGACCGGGGGCGACAAACGTCGTAACGGGCCTCGCAACGGCGCAAATCGACAGCAGCCCAGTGGTGGCGTTCACTGGACAGGTAAACAGGGCAGTAATCGGCACTGATGCCTTCCAGGAATGCGACATCATAGGCGTCTCGGCAAGCGTAACCAAGTACAACATGCAGGTCAGGGAGCCAAGCGAGATACCAGACGCGATTAAGAGATCATTCTACATCGCCAACACGGGCAGGAAAGGAGCGGTACTGGTGGACATACCAAAGGACTGCACAACCCTCAGCAGCG
>JABIBQ010000076.1 GCA_018652685.1 Candidatus Bathyarchaeota archaeon | reverse complement strand
TAGCTGGGTAACCGGCCAAAGGGCGTGGGACCCACCCGATCCCATTCCGAACTCGGAAGTTAAACCACGCTCCGTTTGCGACATTAGTGATGTCTTCGGCTTCGCGAAATCGCGAAAGCTGGCAGCCCACCTTTCTCTTCACATAAAAAGGCTTAGATTCCTGCCGGAGATACCTGATGTAACATGAAGGTCTTGATCACGGGCGGTGCCGGTTTCATCGGCGTCAACCTTATTGAATTACTGCTGGAGAGGACTGACTGGAATATCCATGTCCTTGACAACTTCACCACGTCAGATGACGGTATGTTGGAGAGGGTCATCGGCGACTCAAAGCAGGTCAGGGTCTTCAAGGGGGACATCAGGGAGAGGGAGGATATCGTAGCGGCCATGGAGGGCTGTACTTACGTCGTCAGCCTCGCTGCCCAGGCGGGCGTCCTGCCATCGGTGGAGGACCCAATCTATGACATGGAGCTCAACGTCAAGGGGGTCATCAACATCCTGATCTCCGCGGTTGAGCTGGGGGTCAAAAAGGTGGTACACGCATCATCAAACGCACTGCTCGGCGAGGCAGAGCTGCCCCTCAGCGAGACAACTCTACCACAGCCCCTTGCACCTTACGGAGCTAGCAAGTTGGCCGGTGAGGGATATCTCTCTGCTTGGGCGGCAAGCTATGGGCTGAACACGGTTGCGCTGCGTTTCAGTAGCGTTTACGGGCCAAAGTCTATCAACAAGGGCTCGGCCATCGCCAAGTTCATCAAGCAGATCATGGACGGGGACCAGGTTGAGATATGGGGTGATGGCTCACAGACACGGGACCTTGTTTATGTCAGGGATATCGCTAATGCAATCTACCTGAGCCTTGTAACAGATCTGCCCAACAAGTACGAGATGATTCACATCGGAACAGGCACCGAGATCACCATCGAGGAGGTCTTTGACACTATCTACCAAAAGTTCCTAGACATGGGATACGAGCCAAAGCCTGCCCTCCACACCGATTGGAAGCCTGGTGAGATCAGGCAGAACTGGAGCAGTATAGAGAAAGCCAAGAAGGTTCTGGGATTTGACCCTGAGAACACATTCGAGGAGAATATCGAGGAGACCATCAAGTGGTTCATCGAGAACTACGGGGAAAAAAAATGAAGACCATCCTGTGCTACGGCGACAGCAATACTTGGGGCTACGACCCCGCGACCCAGTCACGTTACCCGAGGGATGTACGCTGGCCGGGGGTACTCAGGAAGGAAATGGGTGAAGGCTACCTCGTCATCGAGGAGGGGCTCAACGGAAGGACAACTGTTTGGGACGACCCCATCGAGCTTGACAAGAATGGGGCCATCTACCTGCGTCCCTGCATCCAAACCCACAAGCCATTGGACCTAGTCATCATCATGCTGGGGACCAACGACCTGAAGACCCGGTTTAGCCTCCCGGCCTACGACATAGCAAGCGGGGCAGGCGTCCTGGTTGACATCGTCAGGAAGAGCGACACGGGGCTTGAAGGACGTGCGCCCGAGGTACTATTGATCGCGCCCCCTCAGTCAGTCGAACTGACCAACTTTGCGGAAATGTTCGAGGACGCCGTGGAGAAATCAGCAGGCTTCGCGAAGCACTACCGTAGGGTCTCCAACGAGAAGGGGTGCCACTACCTGAACGCAGGTGAGTTCGTTGAGTCCAGCCCGCTGGATGGTATCCACCTGGAGTCGGACATGCAGGCCGCGCTGGGAAGAGCCGTGGCAGCCAAGGTCAAGACGATCCTTACCTAGCGATTATTCCTTATACTTTCCTGAACCATACAAACTCATGCCCCTGGACAACCCATTCGAGAAATACGGAATCAAACGAGTAATCAACGCGGCCACCAGCATCACCACGCTGGGCGGAAGCATCCCCGACCAAAGAATTTTCAAGGCCATGGCGGAGGCGGGCAAAGCGTTCGCTAGCATCCCTGAACTTCAAGTATGGGCCGGTAATGAAATAGCCAAAGCCACGGGGGCTGAAGCCGGGCTGCCCGTTGCCTCAGCGGTGTGTGGATTGCAGCTCTCCGCAGCCGCTTGCATGATGAGGGGCACGGAGTTGGAGAAGTATAAGCCCCTGGGCATGAAGGGGTGGAGCCATATCACCATGAGGCTGCCCCTACACACGGAGGGGCTCAGGACCGAGTTCATTGTCCAGAGCTCAAACCGCAACAGCTACGATTACAGCGTCGAGTTAGCGGGGGGCAGGTTCATGGAGGTAGAGCCAACCGAGGAGGCTCTCATTGATGCCTACGACCAAGAGAAGACGGCGGCGTACTATTACACCGCCAGGAACCTCAAGGGAAGCCTGCCACTTGAAAAAGTAATTGAGATAGCGAAAGTAAACAACGTCCCAGTGATTGTTGACGCCGCGGCCGAGATCCCGCCCAGACGCAAACTCAGGATGTACATGGATAAGGGAGCAGACCTGGTGTCATACAGCGGGGGCAAGCATCTGGCTGGGCCCAACAACTCGGGGCTCCTAGCGGGGAGGGCTGACCTCATCAAGCTGGCTCATCTCCAATCGTACCCATTCAACGGGGTCGGCCGAGCATCAAAGATGAGCAGAGAAACCATCGTGGGGCTTGTGGAGGCGCTCTGGATTTTCCTGTCCCACGATGAGGAGGGAGCGTTCAACAGGTATGTCAAGTGGGCCGAGTATTTCAGGGACGAGTTGTCAAAAGAGAGGGGTGTATCCACCGAGATAGTCTACCAGAGGGTAGTTGAGGACGGGGAGCCAATGGCACCTTTCTGCGCCTTATCCCTAGATGAGTCAGTCACAGGAGTAACAGGAAAGGAGCTTGTGACCAGGCTCAAGGAGGGAGATCCAGTAGTGTATGTCTTGTACGAGCCCGAGTTTCTCCTAGGTCCCTGCCCAGGCAAGATAACGCTGAACCCCCAGTACATGCTTGAGGGGGAGCATCCGCGGGTGGTTGAAAAGATAAAAAGGATCCTCGAATCCTAGTTACCACTCGTTTTATAAAAAAATTAAAAGTGGAAGGAGTTTTACTCCTTGACGTCCAGGTCGTGGACCTCGACGGCACCCAGGTACATCTCGTCCAGCAGTGGGTGTGCTAGCAGATCAGATGCAGTACCCTCGAACGTGAACTTACCTCCACGCATCAGGTACGAATAATCGCCTACTGCTAGTGCCCTGCGGGCACGCTGCTCGACTAGAACGATAGGTAGACCGGTTTCCTCGGCCATCGCTGCGAGCTGCCTCATAACGTCGTTAACCAGCTTGGGCATCAGGCCCGCGGTTGGCTCGTCGACCATCATGATTTTGGGGTCCCTCATCAGGACCATTCCCTCGGCAAGCATCTGTCGCTCTCCACCGCTCAGGGTTCCGGCCGCCCTCGGCAGGAAATCCTTGAGCCTGGGGAACAGGCTGTACACGAACTCCCTCTTGTCCTCAACGAGGTCTGGGTCGTTCATGGTGTATGCTGCCATCTTGAGGTTCTCAGCTACGCTGAGCTTGCTGAAGATGTTGCCAGTCTGAGGCATGTAACCGATTCCGGCCATGGTCCTTTCGTATGGCTGCCAGTCACTGATATCCTCTCCGTTGAAGTGCACAGAGCCTGAGTAGACGGTGGCCAAACCCATGACTGCCTTAAGCAGGGTGGTCTTGCCGACGCCGTTAGGGCCTACTATGATTGTTACTTCTCCGTCCGGGACCTTGAAGTCAAGGTCGTAGATAACGTGGATCGGACCGTAGCCTACGTTGAGGCCCTTTGATTCCATAATGTATTTGCTACCCATCTTACTCACCCAGATATGACTTTATTACTCGCTCGTCCTCAAAGACTTCCTTTGCGGTACCCTCGGTGACCATCTTGCCTCTATCCATTGCGAAGACGTGGTCAGCGTACTGAGCGGCTACCTCAAGCCTGTGTTCAATAACCAGGAATGTGATTCCAAGTTCGTCCCTGAGCCTCAGCACGTGACTGAAGATCTGGTGACAGAGTACAGGATCGATGCTGCCTACAGGCTCGTCTAGGAGGATCGTCTCGGCGCCACTCATTAGCGCACGTCCGATCTCTAGAAGCTTTAGTTCTCCACCGCTGAGAGTGTTCGCAGGCTTGTTCCATACGCGTCTTAGACCGAGGACCTTCAACAGCTCGGTCGCACGCCTGACGGCGCTGATCTCGCTGTCGATCCAGGTTGGTTTGAAAAGTGATAGGGCAATGTTCTCACCCGCGTTGTCCGGCAAGGCCACTAGCATGTTCTCAAGGGTCGTCAGGCTAAGGAAGGGTGACGCGATCTGGAAGGTACGTACAAGCCCTCTTCGGGCGATCTTGTACATATCCTCGCTTGTAATGTCCTCGTCACGGTAGATTACCTTTCCCTCCTCAGGGACGAAAATACCCGAGATACAGTTGACTAGTGTCGATTTTCCGCAGCCGTTGGGGCCGACGAGCAGATAGATGCCGCCTTCCTTCAAACTGAAGCTTACGCCGTCGTTGGCCGCGAACTTGCCGAAATATTTGCTAACATTCTGTATTTTTAGTACTTCTGACATATCGGCATCAACTATCCATATAGGCTACAGACAGTCTTTAAATAATTTTGCAAGGAAATCGTGGTTTAATGACAGATGAAGGAACGAAATAATGGGTTATTTCTCCAAAAGAGTCAAGAATTCGTAATCTTTTTGATACTGATTTAAGAAGGAAAAGAAAACTAATAGTTGGGGACAATTATTAAAATAGAACTAGTTTGTGCATAGGTGAATGGGCGCATCTAGTCTTTTTTCAATAGACAAGGATTTACCCCTGTTTATTTGCTTTAACTGATAATTAAAAGATAGAGGCTTTTTTGAGCTTGAATTACGATTAAATTATTCAGAAAAGCCCTCTTTTTGCCCCTTTTTCGTTAAGAAACAACCACTAATCATGAAAAGTATTATTAGGCTATTCAGCCACAACCGTTACGGGTTTACTAAAATGATAATCCCTGCAATTTGGATGGCAGCGTTGGTCTACGCATCAGAACTAACGCTGCTAAGTATCGGCTTTACACTAACGTATCTGACTTCGAAGATTCCAAACTTCGCGCACGGTACATATGCAGGCATCGGTATCTACGTAAGCTACACTTTTTCTAAGATCCTAGGGATCAGCCCATATCTTGGGTTCCCAATGGCATTTTTACTTGGAGGAATTTTCAGCGTTCTCGTCTACCTCATTGTCATCAAAGTTTTGACAGACATGGGTGGAGGCGCTATCGTCCTGACAATTGCTACATTAGCCATTCAGATCTTCCTGACGGCTATACTTCAGGTATACGCCTACTATCTTAGGGAAAAGTACAGCACATACACTATGCAGTTCCTATTGAAGGAGTTCGACTTCGCGTTCGGAGGCTTCCCAGGGATCTTCATCGTGTCCATCTCAATGACAGTTGGGTTGGTCCTTGTGCTGCACTATATGCTTACTAGAACGAAAATGGGTATCGCCATGAGGGCGACAGCAGAAGACCCAGAGCTTGCATCTGTTCTTGGCATTAACATCAACAAGATACAGTTGTTCAGCTGGTTCCTAACCGGAGGACTCGCATGCCTAGCTGGCGCGATGATCCCACTATGGTTCCAGAGCAGTCCAGCGTCCGGCGCCATGATGATTACAAGCATCATGGCCGGTAGTCTGTTGGGCGGCTTTGACAGCATCTACGGAAGCGTTATCGGCGGAGTTATCGTCGGTATGTCCGAGATCATGCTTACAACCTGGGGTCAGTCGTTGATCGGCGTATGGGTAGGTGAGTACAGACCTATGATCCCGATGATCTTCCTCGTCGTTATTCTAATGATTGAGCCAGATGGTCTTCAGGGAGCATATAAAAAGTTCGCGGCCAGTGACTTTGGAGAGAATATCTTAAAGTCTATTGGCTTGATGAAGGAGGATGGTTAAGATGCTACAAGATGTTGCACTAGGACTACTCACGAGCGGCGTGGCAGTTGAAGGAACTGCCAGGCTGGTCGTTGACATTGCCATGTATTTCGGTCTATTCGTTATAGTCGCGATGGCCCTAAACTTCCAGTACGGAAACGCAGGTATCCCGAACATGGGGTGCGCCGTACAGGTCATCACCGGCGGCTTCTTCGTTAGTGCTATCACCGTAAGGTTGATGTTCATTATCGTTGAGGGCGCAGGTCTTGAGCTACAGACATGGGCTACTGACTTTGACTGGACATACAACAATCCAGCAAACGTCAGGATCGTAAATGATTATATCACGACGAACCCTACGTTCGGCTGGTCAATGTTACTCTTTAGCTTAGCTGGTGCACTCGTAATGGGTGCCGTAGTTGGCTATGTCATCAGCCTCCCAGCCATCAGGCTCAGGGCAACCTACCTGATGATTGTGCTTATCACAATGGCGGACGCTGCGCAGATCTTCGGCAGGAACATTCCATGGATCGCCGGCGGTACTCTCGGTATGTTCGTACCGAACATATTCGCATGGTACCCGGGCGACAGAACAGTACTCACAGCGGTCATCACCCTGTTTATTGGACTAATCAGCTTCTTAATATTCAAAACGATGCTGAACAGCCCATACGGCAGGCTAATGAGGGCCATCCGTGAGAACGAGACCACGGTCGGAAGCGTTGGAAAGAATGTAGTAGGTATCAGGAGGAACATCCTCATGTTCGCCAGCGGCATCACAGCCGTTGTAGGATCACTGGTTGCTTTCTACTTCAGCTTCGTCGTAGAGGCTAACTACCAACGAGCTTTCTGGACCTACTGGCCTTGGCTGATGCTCATCCTCGGAGGACCCGGTAACAACGCCGGAACCTTCCTTGGCTGCGCGCTAATTGTCGCTATGCGCCGTGTGATCATCGTAAACAAATGGTTCCTACAGGAGCTGTTCTTCTTCCCAGTAGCATACTTCGAGAGTATACTCCTAGGTGTACTGCTTGTCGGCGTCATCATGTTCCGTCCAAACGGACTGATTCCCGAGAAGCTCCTATACATCCCTGGAGTCAACTACACGTTGATGGTTCAGGAAGAGGTCGACATTGACTGGAAGGACGCACTGAAGGTGAACAGAGGTTTCTCATCTGGACTCAGCGGAGTAATCAACGTTCTTTCAGGCAAAGACCCGAATGAGGAGGACGAGTAAATGGAAACTGATACTATCCTGTTCTGGGTGATGATAGCACTTTGGATCATCATGCCGGTCTTCATCGTTTACGAGGAGATCCAGGAGCGAAAGGCACTCAGAGAAGCTGAGGAAGCCTCAGAGCGAATGGAAGCCGAAAGTAAGGAATAAACTTCCCTTTTTTCTTTTTTTATATTTTCTAAAAAACTAGTAAAAATTAATGATTAATAGGTTTACTCGGTCGTCATGGTGTACATGACGCCGACTTTTGCGAGAGCTTCATCGACCCTCTCGATGAGGTCCTCTATCTTCTTGAGGCTGGGCTTGCTTGTCCACTCGAACACAAAGTCATATTCACCCAGCGTCATGGCCGCATCGCTGATGAGTTTTTCAGGCTCATAGCAGTCCTTGTAGGTATTCTGCATGTTCTTTAGGTAGCTGTTCCAGTCGTTCTTGTCGCTCTGCATCCGCGTAGGGTATGGGACACACTTGTGGCTGAATTTAACCTCAGTCTTGTTGGCCATCTCAACGGCGACGCCTTCAAGAGACTTAATAGCTTTCATTAGTGGCGGACCATAGATCCTTACATAACTCTTTGACATTATAACCGATTAATTTCATGGTAAGGATGGCGTAAAAAGTCTTTCCACATATAATTAGATAAAAAGATTCTATTCCTTGTTCGCCGCAAGTCGCCGCATCAAAAGCTTGTACCGGCGGTACTTATCGTCCGGGCTATACTTCGCCGGATGAGGTGTCACGGCTTTGCCCCCGCATTTTGGGCATTTGTCCTTGAAACTATACACGCTGCAGTTGTTGCATTTACGTAGAAGCCAGACCACGGGTCATCACTGCCTCTCGTAGCTGAACGTTCCGTCGAGCTTGTCCCACACTTCTTCCATGGAGGTGACGGTCTTGTCCATTGCGAACTCCGCTGTCTTGTAATCATCGGCCATCAGGTCTATACGGTACTTTGGCGCACCCTTTGTGGTGATCTTTATAGTTGCTCCGTGCTCCTCTGCAACCCCGCCCGCGTCAATGAAAGACATCTTGATCTCCTCCACCCCGTTGTTACCGAGACTGGTCATCTTGATGAGACCCTGGATGGTAACCTGGCTTATGATGATCTTGTCCTTGGCGATAGTGTTCAGGATATCAGCGGTTTTCCCCGTGATCCCGACCTCCGCCAGTGCCTCAAGCCCGTTCTTTGATACGACCTCAAGACCCCCGTAGAGGGTCTCATAACGTTCGACTAACTTCATACCATCAGACTCGTAGAGGTCCATGAGCTCGACGCCCAGCTGAGATGCCGCCCCTGTCAATAAGGTCTCAGCCTTCCTGGCCTTTTTCCAATCTTCGAGTTTCTTGCGCCGATCATCTCTGCTAACTCTTCTCAGGCTCAGGTCGACCTGCCCCTTTTTCTTGTCGGTTCTCATGACCTGGAGGACTACCTTCTGGTTCCGCCTGACGTGGTTGCGGATGTTTCTGACCCACCTGCTGCTGATCTCGCTGATGTGCAGGAGGCCCTCCTTGCCACTGTATTCGTCAAGCCTGACGTAGGCACCATAGCTCTCCACCTTTAGGACGGTGGCGATAACTATGTAGCCAACCTCTGGCCAGTCTGGTAATCCTAGGCTCATTTAACTCACCCTAGAACAGCGACTACAGCGCCGTTTATCCTTGCCTTGCCGCCCGTGGGCTCTGCTAAGCTCTCACCACAGGTCTGGCACTGAACTTTTGTGCTGCAGTGGCTGAAAACGATCTGCTCGGACTCGCAGCTGATGCAGCGAACCCGGAGGAACCTGCTCGTTGGTCTCGGTATTAGATGTGTCCATTGTGCCATTATACTATCTCCAGTTTTTTGAGCCTCATGCCCTTACGCATCATTCCGTAGCCGCATTCGTTGCATTTGAGTGTCAGGACCTGCTTCTTGGTGACCTTCGCCTGGTTGTGCTGCTCAGGGAATCTCTGGCCGCCATAGCCCTTTTTTCGTCTGGCCTGCCTGCGCTCGCCCTTCTTGGCGCCCTTGCGTTTGCCGGCCTTGTATATGTTGACGTTGAACCCAGTGTGTGTCTTACACTTTGGGCAGTACGTCCGCATAGTTTTGGGTACTTTCATGGCTATTTCTCACGGTCTTAGCTTTGCCTCTCCTTATTAGGTTTAACTCTTTCAGGAGGGGTATACTACTCATGTAGAGGTCACAGATAAACACGCTGGTCGGCTAGGGCTCTACTTCCACTTTCTTGGCGATGCCCCGCTTGATGAGGTTCTCGGCGTTCTGTGCCGGTATCGTCCCCAGTTCCTCGGGCTGGAAAGGCCCGTAAGCCTTCATATCGATACCCATGATGGCAGGTATTGGCTGAAGGAACCTGACAACTATCAGCTCGACTTCACCGGGCTTGATGACAGGCTGGGGAGTAGACTTCTTCCGCTTAACCGGCGCCGGCTTGGAAGGAACGGGTCTGGCTTGATCGGGCTCGTCAATGATCTCGGGGAGGTCTGCTCCCTGCCTGTACCCCGATATCAGTTGCCTCAGATTGCTGTGGAGCCTCTGTTCCTCCGGGGTCATGGCCTGGGCGTCGATGGACTCACCCATGGCCTCCCTTGTGATTATCTTCCTGAGCCTGTTCTCGGTGAGCTCCCTGAGCATCCTGTTGGCGTACGCCTTCTCCTTTCTGGTGAGCTGGCCGCTCAGGGTGTCCTCGTCCGTGGGCGTCCTGTTGAGCGTTGTGATATAGTCCTTCATCTCATGGAGCAGGGTGTCCGGGATGTCCTGGAGCTCCTCTTCGTTCCGCTCCTTCTCCCACGCTTTGTGGAGTGTGTTGTAGCTCATTTTTTTACCCTCGCCCCTTTCTTGCAGAGGAAGAACAGCGCTGCCCCGACGGGCATTGTGACGTCCTCTTCCCCGTATGGACCATATGTCTCGCCCAGTATTTTGATTTTAGGTGCGCCTTTGAACTCCAGCTCAACATTATGCCCTTCAAGGACCACTGCCCGCATCAACGGGTCGTAATTGGGCAGCTTGCCGTATGGGATGGTCTGCACCTGCCAACCCGTCTTGCCATGGAGGGTATTGGGCATCCTTATGAGCCTGTGGATATCGGTGGTGACCACGGTGTCGATCTCACTTGCCTGAAGCTTGATGGCCTTTGCCACTAGCTTGTCCAGCTGTTTTGGCGGGATCATGGGCAGAATGTTGCTGGGGTGCTTTGTCATCAATGTGTCAAGCACCTCATCCCTTGATTTGAGCACCACTTGAGTGGCGTTGCGGCTCATCTTGAGGTCTCTAATCTCCCTCTCGGTGGCAGAGGTTAGGTAATCGTAGACTGCCCTACCAGTCCTACCCCTCCAGCCCCCTTCTGCCAGCGTTGACCTGCTCCCCTTCCCCGGTTTGAATCCCTGTAAATTCACTTCGAGCCCAGTCGCCATGATATAGTCAACTATCTCCCGGCGGGAGTTCTGGTTCAGGGACTTCATGATGTCGCTGTGGACGTGGACGTGATAACCCCTATTCCCGCTAAAGTTTGTTATCAGGTCTTCGATCTTTGTACCAAAGTCCTGTATGAGTATGTCAAGGAGCTTCTGCGTCTCGTACTTTGTCGCTTGTAGGCAGTCGCCGCAAAGCCATGTCTCGGAGTCGAACTGAGCTTTACCGCACACACATATCTCTGGGTGGTGACCCATGCCCTCCTCGTCGCAGTTCCTGCACCACCACTTGTCGTGTATTTCCTGGCATGGCAGGTCGAAGTGGTCAGCATCGATGTCGAAGACAAGATCCGCGCCGAGCCAGCCCTTCTGGGACATGTCGGCAGTGGGGTTATCGTAGTAGCTACTGCTGTGGTAGGCGTGCATTGGCGCGTTATTCCTGAGGTACCCGTGGAGATCCTTCAGTGTGGGCAGCGCAATGTGTCTGTGCATGCCCCTTCCCCTGAACGTGAGGAAAGCGAACTCCCTGTGACGTATGTCAATGGGTGCAGGTACCGTGCCAGCGTTGCGGCGGTACCACTGGGTGAACTGCTCCTCAACGAACTTTGGGCTCCCCCAGGGCTCCTGCTCCATGGTTATTCCTTGATGTTGGACGGGTATAAAACTGGTTACCGTTTCGGGTACGTTGCGTGCTGACATTTACTGCACATCGGCGCGTTGTAGCGGACCACGTTATCGTACAGTTTGCAGTAGTGGAGCCCAACCTGCCTCATCTTCTCGCGTCGCTCGTCAGTCAACGGCCTCTTCATATCGCCTCTACTCCTTTGTCGCCTTATTTGAGGTTTCAGCTTCCTCCTTGGCCTGCCTCGCCGCATCTTCCTCGGCACGCCGTTGCATACCCCAGATCTTTCTGCGGTAGTACGAGAGAGGATGGTTGATCCTGTCACATATCCGGTCAGGGTTCCTGCACACCCTGTGGGTCCTAAGCGTGTTGCATGTGGGAGGAGTGTACTTTGTCCTATTACCCTTCAGCCCCGCGATGTGCTCGATCTGGTACCGGGTCTTTGACTCATCAAAGTCAGTGACCTCGGTGTAGAAGCTCACCATCTGATCGATGGGCATGCCTATGTTCACAAGGAAGGTCGTCAGCGCGAACCTCTCCATGTGGCTGGCCCTCTTGCCCGCCATGAGCCCCTCAAGGCAGTAGTTGATGCACGGCGGGAACGCCTCGTTGATTACCTCGTCAGGTAGCGCGCTTCCACCCAGCTTTGAACGGTTCTCCTCGAATACCTTCCTGATCTCGTCCAGCCTCGTCTGGAGCGGTAGTGGAAGTGGGAAGTCGCTGGGCGTCGCCACCCTCTCGTTGACCCATTTCTCCACCTCCACCTGCATGAGGCGGGCGGACTCCTTGTCGGTCAACGCGACGTAGCCGTTCTCCATCTTCCTGTTCACCAGCTTCCACTTTGGCTCATGGAAGCCAGCCGCCAGCCTGAGGTAGTCCGAGAACGAGAGCTTGAGGTTCATCACGTCGCCGTCGATGGTCTCTATATCCTCCTTAATGTCCCAGTCAAACTCGTTGATTGCTATGTCCAGTATCCTGACCTCGTCCTCTTTCTGGAGAAGAGAGTAGGCCCTCACTGCCTCACTGAGACTGAACCTCCTGTTGAGGAACTGTTCCGAGACAAGGGTGACATACATGACGGCTATGGGGTAGCTCAGCAGCTCGGTCTGAGGGTCGACGATATTCGATGATGCCTCCCCTGAGACTATGGCTTCAATTACCCTATCCTTGGCCCTGTCAACCACTTTCGAGAAAGCGGGACCTGCTAACTCCTCAAGCCCAAAGTTCAGACCCTCAAGCAGGATCAAACCCTCCTTCAGGAATGGGTATTTGGCGGCTTCCCTCTCGGCTAGCATCAGATTCCATTGATTAGCCGGGGATTATAGTCTTTCCGTTTGTGCCTAGGATATTCTTAATATATTCACGTATAGATTACGGTTTATGTCAAGAATCTCTACTTCATCGTGGAGTGACTGATTTTATATAACGTCGTGTGTATGGCTCATCCATGTCTCATAGTTACAAGTGCAATATCTGTGGATACGTTTACGATCCCGCGGTTGGCGACCCCGATAGTGGAGTAGCAGCCGGGACGGCTTTCGCCGACCTGCCGGATGACTGGGTATGCCCATTGTGCGGCGCACCCAAAGAAGAGTTCTCATCCGTCGACTAGGGCCTGTACTGGTAGTTAACCCACCAGAAACGGGTGCCCATGAATACGTTTTTCTCAGTAAACCCACCAGTGTGGGCCCCGAATAACTCGACGAGTCCATCCACCGTGAAGTAGTTCTTGACTATCATGTGCTGGCTGCCGTCGTTCAGCGTCCTCAGCTTGTACGTGTTGGGGTCACTCTCCTCGGTATGGAGCTTTCCACCTATTCCCTTGACGAATGTGTTGTCCGTGATGAACACGGACGCACCTAGCTCAAGCTGGTCGTGGATGTGGTCGACCCAACTGTTCATGTCCTTTATTAGCACGTGGCTCAACATGAACGAGGCGATTGTACCCGTGTACTTGTCATCAAGCTCCATGTTGTAGGCGTCCATGACTTTGAACTCGGCCGGGCAGCCGTACTCCTTGCTCCGTGCGACCTCAAGGACGGTCTCGTTGATATCGATGCCAAGGATGGACTCGGCGGTCTCGCTGAATATCTTGGTCCAGTACCCCGTCCCGCAGCCGATGTCCAGGACACGCTTTCCGCTGAACGCTTTCTTCAGCTCTTCGCCCATCTGGTCCTGCTCCTCCTGCCTTCCGGGGTCGCGCCAAGCGTAGATTTCCTCGTACTCCTTGGCCCTGTCGCTGTAATACTTCACCATATCATCGGACATGGACAAGACACCGTGCTTACCCTAGTTAAAACCCTCGGATTATACTCGCTGGGCTAGTTTCTGGGCGATTTCCCGGTCTCCTGAGAGCAAATCGTAGTCCCCAAGCTCGTCGGGGAACACCCATTGGACTTTCTCGTGGTCGTTGAGGGTATACTTACCTGAGACCCGTTTGACCAAGTAATAGAGGATGGTCAGATCATCCTCGATGAACTCGTCATAGAAACCCGTCACCTCGACCTTGATGCATAACTCCTCCATGAGCTCGCGGATGATGCACTCCTCTCCGGTCTCGCCCTCGTCCAGCTTGCCGCCGGGGAACTCCCATTTGAGGCCATAATCATCGTCCCTCTTGCGTTGAGCAATAAGGTACATTCCGTTCTCCTCCAGGATGCCGCCGACTACTCTGAGCATAACGCATTGAACGGATTTTTGATATAAAAAGTGTGAGTTAGCCCAGGATATCCTGGTTTACCTTTCGTCTCAACGAGTAAAGGGAGGGCGTGAAGTGTTTTGTCCAGAAACCGCTCGCGTAGAGGTTTGCTGACTCAAAATCCACGTGGATAATATTGATTCCTCGTTCACCGCACCAGTCAACCGCGGCCTTGAGTAATACAAGTCCGTTCCCTGACCCACGGGCAGATTTCTCGATGTATGCCCCCAGCTTGTCTATCTTACCAACTCCCTTGGCGGCGAGAGAGTAAACGTCAGGTTTGTCGTTTATCCTGATATAGAGAACCCCGGTCAGCTTGCAGTCTGACTCGGTGACGAAAACTGACCCATTCTTGTTGTTTAGAAGAGAGGAATAATACTCATCGTCCTCTTGTTTATTGACCAAGAAGACAGGGGGCTGGAGGAAGTAATGTCGGAACTCGGTGGCCAACCTTTTCACCTCAGCCAGATCGGTAAGATTTGCCTCCCGTACGGTTACATTGCCGGTGTTTGGTACTGGGGACACGTCCCTGAACCCGTCAACCACATAGACCCCGAATCCCAGATGGAATAGCGAGTCAACGAGTTCCCTGTCACTGGTGTAGCTTGTGATCATGTGGTTCAAAGCACCATCAGACACCCATACACCTGAGAGGTGCCTGTACATGACCTGGTATATCCTCGACCTGCCCTGAGGTACTGAGGCGTGCCCTGTTATCGGGGAGAACGCGGTCTCTTCCCCGTGAAACATGAACCTGTCGTAAGTCATGAATCCAACAAGTTCTCCTCCCGAGTGGGAAACTATTCCTTGACCCTTCTCCAGGTGTTGTTCTAGGTATGATTGAAGGAGGTCTGTGTCTTCACTCCACTGAACTGGCAGGTGCTGGAGGTTTCCCCTTGCTTCTTTGAACTGTGAGACCCATAACTTGATGCAATCGGGTACAAGGTCAATTGTCATAGAGGAAATGTTGAGGGAGTCGAACGTGATACTCTTCATTTTGTCCACTTTCTAGTAGATTCCGGGAATGAGCCTGTACTTGACCTTGGCCATGTACTTCCTGTACTTTTTCTTGTATTGCATGATTAACTCCTGCTCCTCTTTCGGCACCATCACGTACATACCGGCGATGGTCAAGACAGCGAGTATCCTGGTCTCGAACGCCGGGTACGCCATCGCCAGTCCGAGGGATGCTAATAGAAAACCGGTGTAGTAGGGATGGCGCACGTACTCGTACGGGCCCTCCGTGAGCAGGCCCCCGTCAAAGTTCCTCTCCCAGTAGACGTACCAGTAGATACACAGTGCGCCGCCCGCCCCCGTGAGGAGGCCGCCGATTATTAGCTCGATCCCCATGACTAACAGCTCATTGAACCCGGTACTTTCTTAATGTTCTGGGGAACTTGGTCAGGCTCCTAGCGCCGTCCTCTGTGCAGACAAGCGTGTCCTCTACGCGGACACCGATCTCGCCCACGATGTAGATTCCCGGCTCATCAGAGTATACCATGTTTGGTTCAAGGAACTGCCCGTTGTTCCGCACCATGTACGGGTGCTCGTGGATCTCCTTGCCGATGCCGTGCCCCAGCCTGTGGATGAAGTACTCACCGTATCCTGTCTTCTCGATCAGGTCCCTTGCCGCGACATCGATGGACTCACAGGTTACCCCGGGTCTCGATGCCTCGTAGGCTGCCCTGTTTGCCTCTAGCACTATCTCATAGATCTCGCTCTGCTTCTTGGTTGGCTCGTCCCCGTAGAAAACGGTCCTGGTGCAGTCGCTCCAGTAGCCCTTGTAAAGCCCACCCATGTCAACAAGCACGAACTCACCGGGCTTGAGCTTCCTCTCGCTTGCCCCTCCGTGGGGTAACGCGGCCCTTTCTCCGAATAGTACACCCGCGAAAGCCCTTGAGGCCCCTCTCTTGACCATTCCACCGGTCATGAGTGCCTGGAGCTCCTTCTCGGTCATGCCCGTGTGCAGCTGGGCGAAGGCTTCCTCCATGGTCTCGTCGCTGATCCTGCAAGCCTTCTCAATGAGGGCGATCTCCTTGGGGTCCTTGACCATCCGGACATACCCGACTTGGTCGCTGACGTCCACCATCTCGGCCTCTGGTAGCTTCTCCTTGAGGCTGTTAACCCAGCCCCATGGGGCTTCAACGGAGATACCGATCTTTGTATAGCCTGCTTCCTTGAGTTTCTCCGCGAGTAGATCCACTGGGTCCTCGTGTTCATCCCAGATGTACACCTTCTTGAACCACGGCTCAAGACCACGCAGCTCCCCTTCTAACTTGTTAACGATAAAGTATGGATCGTCCTCCACAGGGATGACGGCAGCGGCTAGCCGCTCACTCATTCCAATGGGGAACCCAGTGTAGTAGGCGATGTTCGCCCCAGGGAAAAGCACGAGCACATCAACTCCGTCCTTCTTTAGCAGGTCCAGCACCTGCAAGCACCGTTTCTTCTCGAAAAGACTCAATTTTATCGAATAGAGAGGACATCAGAGACGTTTAACGGCTTCGACGTTCACTTAACCCCGTGGTTCAGGGAGGTATGGAAGTCTTATTACATGATTTCCGAAGCAAAATACCATGACATCAGCTATTGACGTGAAAAACCAAGTCGGACCCTGCGGCATCACCTGCGGTTCATGTGACCTGGGAAACGGGACAGCCGCCGAGACCGCCAAGAAGACGATCGAGCTAATCAACAGCATCGGGATCAAGGAATGGGCCCCGGTTACCCCGGGAGGAGCGGAGCTTGACTGGGAGGCAACAGAGAAGACCCTGGGCTGGATGACCAAGTACGCGTACTGCGCAGGGTGCGAGAGGGGAGGAGGCCCACCTGACTGCGCTATCAGGGCGTGCGCCAAAGAGAAGGGCTACGGGCTCTGCAACGAGTGCGGCGGGTTAGCCGGCTGCACCAAGTTTGACTGGCTGGGGGACTACTCCAGGGTACTCAAGGGGAACCTTGAGGGTTACAGGGGCAGGTCCAAGGAAGAGATAGCCAGGGAAGCCATAGATCAGGTATAAAACCCCTATTTTTAGAGTCACTCCGTGATAACTGGTTTATACCCAGTGGACTGATATCCTTCTGTGAGCAGGTCATCGCCCGGCTACGACGAGATTGTGCGGGCATCCCTAGAGGTATTCGACCAGTATGATACGGCCATCACTTTGAGGCAGCTGTATTACAGACTGGTCTCGCGGCTGCTCATAAAGAACACAATAAACTCCTACAAGCGCCTCAGCAGGATCCTAGTAAAGGCTAGGGAGCGGGGTCACGTGCCCATCAACTGCCTTGAGGATAGGAGCAGGCGCATCCTGGGCAGGGGCGACACCGGCTTCTACTCGGCCGAGGAGTACCTCAAGAGTAAGCTCCACAGCCTTCAGGACAGCTGGAAGGGCTTCACCATGCCCATGTGGGACAACCAGCCCAAGCACGTGCTTATCAGCCTTGAGAAGGACGCCCTGAGCAGACTCGTGAGCCGCGTGGCCAATAACTACTCGATCCGCACCTTCCCCACCAGGGGTTACCCCAGCTTCAGTTACGTCCAGGGCATGGCAAGGTACATGCAGACCCGGCTCAAGGGGAAACACGTGGTGGTACTCTACTTCGGGGACTTTGACCCCAGCGGCATCGACATAGAGAGAGACCTTGAGGCGCGCCTCGGGCGGTACGGCGCAAAGGATTTCTCGGTCACCAGGGTCGCCTTGACCAACGCCCAGATCATCGAGCACAACCTGCCGCCCATGCCGGTGAAGAGGACTGACGCCCGTGCCGAGGGCTTCCTGGCGACCCACGGAGACAAGTCGGTGGAGCTAGACGCCCTTGACCCAAACCTGTTCACGACTGTGGTGGAGAAGGCCATCAGGCAGCAGATCAATGTCCGCAGGTGGAACTCCAAGATCAGGAAGATCAAGGAGTTGAAGATCTGGATAAAGGACAAGCTGGACGACATCGAGAAGGTAATCGACGCAGAGGTCGAGAGCCTGGAAAAGTAGTTTTTTCGGTACCTACCTCCATATACTTGGACACACAGTTGATTGAGGAGCGGAACTGCATGGTAGAGGACAGGATACTCAAGGGAAGGATTGCACGGGTCATCGCGGCCACAAGGTTCCCCTTCGTGGGGCAGGATGACTGGGACGAGACGAGAACAACGGTTACCAACGATTACAGGAACAAGGGATGGGCCTTTGACACACCCGACGGGCCGCTGTACCCCAGCGTTGCGGTGCTCAACGAGGACGGCACCATCAGGGAGTGCGGGGAAGTGGAGGTCAAGACAGAGTTCACCCCTGAAGATGTGGTGAAATGGAGGACCATGTCCGAGATGACGGGCATGGGGGTCACGTTCAAGAAGTTCTTCCTCTACGTCCCTGAGGGGAGCGAGACTGAGGCCGAGAGATTGCTTGATGAGGGAGGTATCCAGTACGCTGGTCTCAGGACTTGGAGCATCGACAACTGGAACCTGGTGCTGAAGCCGTACAAGACCCCTGACATGGCCAAGGACCACCGCTGACCTAGTCAGCCCATCCTATCGAACCTAACCCATTTCATGGAGGCCAGGTCGTAGACCCAGGCCCGCCTCGGGGTCACCAGCACGCGTTTCTTCAAGTCTAGAAGCTTTTCAGCATCCTGCCTGTCGGTGAACTCTATCCTGCCGTCAGTGTTGTTGATGAGCTCCACAGCTGCGGGGCAGTTCATATCAACGCCCAGCAATGGCTCGTTCTCCTCGTCCAGGTCCAGGCTGAAGGGGAACTGCCTGCACGTGATGGGTCGTTCATCGTACCTGTTGCACCCGTTCTCGGAGAGAATGGGGCATGTCTCTGTTATGAGCTGGTACGCGATCACCTGGAACTTTGATTCGTGGGGGCGTTTACCAATGCCCAGATAGGGCTTGACCAGTTCCTCGGGGAACAAGTGAACCTCCTCCGGTAGCAGTGATAACCCCCTGAGGATTCCCCTGTCTCGCTGGATGAGGTCGTTACAGCACTTGCCGCACCGCTGGCAGACATACAGGGACATGAAACCTACTCGGGGAACCTGATGGGCTTTGGCGGGCTGGGGTAGCTG
>JABIBQ010000090.1 GCA_018652685.1 Candidatus Bathyarchaeota archaeon | reverse complement strand
ATATCAAGGTGATCTTTCTAAGTGCAGACGATACCTCGAAACAGACAGCCCTTGACGTGGGCGCATCGATCTTCCTGTCTAAGCCAGTCCAGATAGAGTTCCTGTTCAACACCATCAAGGAACTGGCGTCAAAGTAAGAACGATATTCTATAATTCGGCGTTCAAACTAATCATTATTATCACAACTTCCGTGAGTGGTCTGTGTCATCGGTAGTATCGAAGGGGCAAAGATTTTCATGTAGACATTGGAGAAATATGGGAAGAATCGAGAATTCAGGTTTCAAACAAGGGCAGCACTGAAGAGAGTAAAGGTGGATATCGATAAGCTGGTGGAGTACAGCAACGGAAGAAAGGCCAGTACACCCTTCATATTCTGCAAGAAGCCAGAGGACTCGGCAAACCACGCAAAGGCTAGAATGATGGGAAAAGGGAAAGACCCGGCAACTGGCAGCGCCAACGGGTGTTTTCTGGTCTATCGTCTTGTAGAACTTGTATCTTATTGTGACCTGTAGCGGATTTCTCAGCGTGTGTGTGCGAATCCGGCTTGGTTCGCCCTCTTTCTCAAGGTTGAAATTAGAGTAGTGGAGCCTATGACAACAATGAGATATGTAGTCGCCGTCAATGGATCTCCTCGGAAAGCCACTACAGAAAAGTTGTTGGATGAAATAGCAGAAATACTCGAATCTCAGCAAATCCAAATGACTACTATAAACTTGGGTGATTACCAGGTCGATGATTGTATAGGCTGTGAAGTTTGTATTCGCAAAACAGGGCGGTGCTACCAGAAAGATGACACGCAGGTAATTCTGTCCCAACTTGAGGCGGCTGACGGCGTAATCCTTGCCTCTCCTGTCTACGTGATGAACATAACGGGCAGACTCAAGAGCCTGATCGACAAAACGGCCAGCTGGGTTCACCGTTCACCCATGGTGGGGAAGCCCATGTTATCCGTAGCTACAACGGCGGGCGCTGGGTTAAAGGAAGTTCATGTCTACCTTGAAAAAGTTGGTCTCCAGTGGGGGATGCATCCCACCGGAAAAATTGGACGTTCGGCAATGAACCAAGACCCACCCTCCCAAGCCGAAATCAGCAAGTTTGTCTGGCATCTGATGAATCCGACAAGCTTGTACACGCCAAGTCTACAGCAATTGATTCAATATCAAGTCCAAAAGGTGATGGCGTTAAAAGTTTCGGCAATTGATCGTGAGTATTGGGTTAAACGAGGGTGGGACAAGGAACTGTACTACTATCCTGCCAATATATCGTTGATTAACCGCATCATATCTGGAATTTTTTACAAGTTTTTGTACAGCAGGATAAATCCGGTGAACCCGTATTAGCGCCTCGAGTTTGTGTTGGCTCAAATCAAGAGAATCGGATACGAGACCTCAGCATCAATTCATTCAAAACAGTATAACCTCAACCCAAACGCGCGTCAGTTTGCGACTAGCCTATTGGTAGATCTTCTTGTAGATCTTGGCCTTGCTGAGGGTTCTCTCGTGTTCTTTCTTCATGTACTCGATCTCCCTCTCTTTACACTCTCTCACCGGCTTAGCCGGAGTTCCAAGTGCTAAATGGCCCTCAGGTATTTCAGCCCTAGGCGATACTAGAGCACCGGAGCCTATTATTGATCCCTTACCGACTATGGCCCTGTCAAGAACGATGGCGCCAATCCCGATGATAGCCCCGGCCTCAATTTTTGCGCCATGGACTGTCCCTCCGTGGCTCACGATGACGTCCTCTCCTATCTCAACAGGGTTACCCGTCGGTGCCTCGATCAGACATCCCTCAAGGATGGTCGTTCTCGCGCCGATCACAACTGAGTCGTCGTCGCCCCTGATGACTGCGTTTGTCCAGATGTTTACATCCTCCTCAAGTGTAACGTCGCCGATTACCCATGATCCAGGTGCCAGGAAAACTGACGGGTGTATCTTGGGTTTCTTTCCTTCGAACTCTATTACTGACAAAATGTCCACCTTACTCCCTGAAAGCGGGAGAGGTGTATGAAAAAGATTTCGCGCCTAGCTCATTTCCAGCATGCGCTCGATGGCTACGGTTGCCTTCTTGGCAATCTCCTCGGGTACATGTATCTCGACCTCTTCGTCAACCATGGCGATGTACAGGTTTTCCAGTGTAATTCTCTTCATGGCACCGCATACCGAGTACTTTTTTGCTGGTAGGAACTTTTTCTCGGGGTGTTCTCTCTGGAGTCTGTCGATCAATCCCTCTTCGGTCCCCACGATGATGACCTCCGCGTCGGTCTCGTTTGCCCTTCGAACCATGCCTCCTGTTGAGAGGACATAATCGGCCTTCTCTTGGAACTCGGGCTCGCACTCCGGATGCGCCCAGACCTCAGAGCCAGGATTCTGCTTCTTGAGCTCCATAGCCTCCTCACCCTTACCTATGAATCTATGGACCCTACAGTGGCCGTCCTCCGGCACGTAGATGAGCTCAACATCAGGTAACCGCTTCTGGACAAAGAAACCCAGGTTTTTGTCAGGGCCGAAGATTACCTGCTTGGCACCCAGCTGTCTTACAATCTTGTCGGCGTTCGCTGATGTGCATGTAACCGTTGCCTCTGCCTTTGCGTCGGCAAGGGTGTTGACGTAGAGAACCACAGGAGCGTCTGGGTACTTTGTTTTCGCCTCCCTAAGCGTGATCATGCTGAGCATTCCAGCCATGGGACATACTGCTTTCACGCTAGGTATTACCACCTTCTTGTCTGGGTTCAGCACCTTTGCCGTCTCGGCCATAAAGTCCACCCCGCAGAAAACGATCATGTCCGCGTCGTTTGCTTCCTGTGCCTTTCTGCAAAGCTCAAGGCTATCTCCTAAGACGTCGGCTATCTCCTGAATCTCCGGTACTTGGTAGTTGTGTACAAGAATGAGCGCATTTTTCTGTTTCTTGACCTCAAGTATCTTCTGCTGTAAATTGTTCAGTCTCATTTGACCATCTCTATCTCGAATTTAACGTCCAGACTCCGGACGCTATGGGTTAACGCTCCCATGCTGATGATATCAACGCCAGCGGCGGCGTAGTTCGCCGCGTTCTCGAATGTGATACCTCCCGATGCCTCGTATATGAAGCCCTCACGGAGGCCCTTCTTGTCTAGCTCACCGAGCCACTCCTTGATCTCTGGCGCGGCGATGTTGTCAAGCATGATTATATCTGCGCCTTCCCTCGCGGCTTCCTCTGCGTCCTCTAGGCTCCTGACCTCTATCTCCACCATCTTCGTGAAGCTGATACCATCCTTAGCCCGTTTGATGGCCTCTGTGACGCTTGGTACAAGTTCCAAGTGGTTATCCTTGATGAGTACGCAGTCATCTAACCCGAACCTATGAGGGTCTCCACCACCATGCACAACGGCACGCTTGTCAAATTCCCTCATACCTGGCAGGGTTTTCCTCGTTGCCGCCACTCGTGTCTTATGGTTCTTTTCCTTAACCGAATTGACGACTTTGGTGGTCTGTGTGGCTATACCCGCCATCCTTCCCACAATATTAAGCGCAAGTCGTTCGCCCATAAGTAACGCCCGAGCATGACCGTTGACCGATAGCAGAACTTGTTTCTCCTTGACCGCTTCCCCATCTTTGGAATGGGCGGTGACCTGACATCCTAGAATCTCAAACACGGTGGCTGCCTCGACAAGCCCCGATGTGATCCCTGGCTCCTTAAAGTACAGAGTTCCCTTTGCCGTTTGCTCCTCTGGGATCAATGTGCTCGATGTGATGTCCCCGTATCCAATGTCCTCGTCCAGGAACTCTTTGATCCTGTCCCTAATCCTATACTCCATTTGATCCATGTTCATCAGGTCTCGCGTTTCACTGGATTATCATTCACAGTCATTTAACTGTATCTTGTGAAATGAACTATTCTTCCTACGGCGGTCTATTTTTCTTGGTTAATGCTTTAAGATTGAAAGCCCACCATGAGGTGAAACGTTATGCCAGATTACAGGAGATACCTGCTTGAGAACGGAACAGGCGTAGACTTACACGGAAAGGACGAGACAAAGGCGGCCCAGAGGGCGGTCAAAGACGCCATTAGTCACAGTAGCATGATCGGGTTAGGGGCACTATTCAAGATAGACAGCTTCGCGGAACTGGAGGGCGCATTGATGGTTGACGTGACCATTGCAACCCCGAACCCGGACTCCGTTGATGGAGACGCAGTGCTGGGGGTACTGCCAGAGGGCAAGAGAAGGGTCAACATCATCAAGGGAGGGATGATGTGGCCCGCAGAGGACACCGAGGAAGACGCAAAGTCACACGATGTCGTCATGGTCAACGCAATTATCGTCGTTCTAATTGATGTCGATAAGGTAGAGAGGAAATAATCCTCCATATTTATCCAGCTAGTTTGGCAAGTTTTATCATATCTCTAGCGTAAAGTTGTTCCATGAGTCAGATAGTGAGCAGAATCTGGAAACCAGTGAGGAGGAAGGGTGCCGAGCGGTACCTCCAGCTGACAATCCTTAGCTTTGCAGCGTCGGTGAGCCTTACCAGGCTGATTTTGGAACTCACGGGGTACCCTCAGCTGGGAAACTCCACGCTTCACATCGCACACGTGCTCTACGGTGGGGTCATTTTGTACGCCTCTAGCCTCATTCCACTTCTGTACGCAAACAGGTGGGCGTATACATGGGGTGCAATTCTATCGGGAGTGGGCGTGGGGCTTTTCATAGACGAGGTGGGAAAGTTCATTACGCAGAGTAATGACTACTTTTTCCCAGCCGCCGCGCCCATCATATACGCTTTCTTTCTCATCACTGTTCTCCTATATTTCAGGATCAAGATCGAGCCTGAGACAGATATTCGAGGCGAACTCTACGCTGTCATGGAGGTCCTTCAGGAGGTGCTTGACCATGACTTGGAGCAAGATGAGCACTCCGAGCTCAATCGCAGGCTTGAGGGCATTATATCGAGGACCGAGAACCCGAACTACAAGAGGCTGGCCATTGAACTCAACGATTTTGTTGACAGCGATGCACTTGTGCAGGTGGAGGGTAAGCCGAACCTATTCGACAGGCTCATTATTCTCTGGGGCCGATTCGAAAATGCGTATCTCACGGAGTCCCGTGTTAGGTATGCGCTGATTCTAGGCTTTGCCATCCTGGGTGTCCCTAGTTTCATACGATTCACCGGGTTCGCTGTTGTTGCTTTTAACCCCCTGAAACGGGCTGCCTTCCTCTGGAGTATCGCGAGTGGGTTTCCAGTTATGGGTATTGATATGAAAATGTGGGCACTTCTCCTAGTTGTGCTAGATGGAGCTATGGGCGCGCTCCTCTCGATAAGCTCAATGTTACTGTTTATCGAGCGAAAAAACTGGTCAACACAACTCGCATCTCTATCTCTAATCGTGTCATTGGTGGCAGTGAACCTATTACTGTTCTACGTTGAACAATTTTCCATGATAATAATTGCGGCGTTACAGTATCTAGTGCTACAAGCCGACTACTACTACCAAAGAAAATATATGAAAAAAGTGTAGAGTGCTACTCTAGTTTCTGGCCGCAGTGGTTACAGAACTTTCCTGGTCCTGACGCTGATTGACCGCAGTTCGGACAGAACTTGTTGCCCCCTGCTGGTGCAGGTGCAGGTGCTGGTGCTGGTGCTGGTGCTGGTGCTGGTGCTGGTGCATAGACCGGAGCTGGCTGTGGCTCTGATGGTGCCCTTCTCTCCTCGATGGTGTCCTTTGCTACCTCGATTCCCTGGCTGGCAAGCTCGGCTCCCTTCTCAAGTCCCTGACCTGCTAGTTCAGCACCTCTCTCCAGTCCCTTTCTTGCAAGCCTTCCAAGCATACCCAGTCCCTTTTTCGCCTTCTCAGTGACTTCTTCGATGTCATCCTGATCGATGTCCAGCCTCTCAAGCACTCCCTGTTTCGGTGGTGGGATAGTGCTCTGGCTTCCTACTGGTGGGGGTGGAGGTATATTCTGTGGTGGCGGTGGTGGTGGTGGAGCTGAGACTGTTGTCTCGACTTCAGGCTCCCTTATCGGTGGTGGGATTGACTGTTGTTCAGCCATCTCTGCTCTTGTCCCACATTCTGGGCAGAATTTTTGATGATCCTCTAAATCAGTTCCGCAGTTACTACAAAACACCATAATGATTCAGATAATTTCCTTGCAAGGGGAGTGTTTAAAATTATCTATAATCGGAGATTTTTCGCAATAAAGTCTACTATTAGCTCATGTATCTGAATATCAGTTGTATCCATTAACGCCTTGTACCCAGGGTAACAGTTCGCCTCTATCACAATAGGTTCACCGTCCTCGCTGGGAAGGATGTCAAGCCCAGAGATCTTCAGTCCTACCGACTCAGCCACTTTGATGGAGAGCTCGTCATATACGTCATCATTAAATGGCTCTGCAGTTGCCCCTGCAGCGACGTTATATCTGAAATCATCAGGGTTGCTCCTCATCTCCCTGCCGACAACCTCGCCGTCGATAACGAAGCACCTGATATCATATCCCTTATTGGGGATGAACTCCTGTAAGTAGAAAACCCCCTGGCTAAAGTTTCGTGTGTACCATACAAGGTACTGGAGGAGGTCCTCCCTGCTCCTGATCCTGCTGAGCTTTGTCACCCCTGTACCCCTGCTGAGGCAAATGGGTTTCAAGACCACCTCTCGCCCGTCATTCAGAAGTTTCTCAGCGAAGCTCATTGCTCGTTCCACGTTCTCCGTAATCATTGTCTCGGGGTGAGGCAGACCCAGCTTTGTAAGCTGAAGGGACAGATGCTCTTTGCTATAGTTGAGCATTGAATCAACCGGGTTCACCACGATGCCGGACTCCTCAAGCTGTCTGAGTATAAGCATCCTGTGTATCAGCTCGAATGTGCTTCCCCTGTGGAGCATGTTGCTAGGCACATAACTGAGCTGGTAGTCCGGTTTGAAATTGGGCAGAGTGATATCCCAAGGAGCCTTGTAGTCCACAGGGATCCCTCTTCTCTTTAGCTCACTCCGAACAAGTCCTGTCTCACCCGTCGCGGGATTGTCAGTGTATATGAGGACACTCATGGTCATATTCTGGGGGTACACTTCGGTGTTTAATTCTTTCCTAATCTGGATCAGAATCTGAAAAACCTTTAAAACTCGGTGTCATATCAAAGATCTCACCTACTAGGTAGATGTCAACTATGTCACTGAGTATCAACAGCAAGAGCCCTATCAAGATGCCCGTCAGCCCATTGCAGATTCTGTTGCTGACTCAACTTGAGGAGGGCTCAAAGTACGGTTACGAGATGCTCAAGCAGCTGAAGGACGAGTTTGAGGGCACATGGACGCCCAAGACGGGCACCGTGTACCCTGCGCTGAAGAGCCTTCAGAAGAAAGGATTTGTGGATACCCTTGACAAGGATGGAACTGATTTCTACCATATCACTGAGGATGGGAAGGCTATTTTTGAGTTGATGGAGTCTCATGTACTGGAATCGGTTGATTTTTCGGTCAAGTATGTCTCTGTGATTTTCAATTGGCTCTCGACAGAAAGGAAACAGGGCGCCATCGAGCTTATGAACAAGCTAGCGCAGAAAGAACAATTTCTTTCCCAAAGTGTTCTGAGATCGTTCACAGAAAGTATCGACACGGATATTAGAGAACCTTTCCTCAGGCAGATCAAAGACATGGCCGAGAAGAGGCTTGTGGCGATAAACGCCCTCCTGGAGGACTACTAAATGGACCATATAATCGAAACGGTAGAAGTGACGAAGACCTACATGTCAGGAGGAAGACCCCTTGAAGTGCTGAAGGGAATAAACCTCAAAGTCGAGCCAGGCGAGTTCATGGCTATTATGGGCCCCAGCGGCTCGGGTAAGAGCACCCTTTTGAACATGATAGGTGCCTTGGATCGCCCTACCTCGGGAAAGGTTTACATAAACGGCACAGACCTGTCCCATCTTAACGACAACCAGATCGCTGATGTGAGAAACACGGAGATCGGTTTTATTTTCCAGTTTTTCAACCTCATCCCAAGGATGGATGCTCAGAGAAACATAGAACTTCCTATGGCCATAAAGGGCATATCCCGGGGTCAGAGAAAAAAGAGGGCACTAAACCTTCTAGAACTCGTCGGGCTCGGAGATAGGGCCGACCATAAACCCAGCCAGCTCAGCGGAGGCGAGCAGCAACGCGTTGCCATCGCCAGATCCCTCGCAAACGAGCCCAATATATTGCTCGCAGACGAACTGCCTGGCAACCTAGACAGCAAGACAGGGGAGGAGATAATGATCCTCCTAAGACAGCTCAACGAGGAGGAAGGCAAGACCTTCATCCTCATCACCCACGACCCCCAAGTGGCGCAAAACACGGATCGTCTCGTCAGTTTCAAGGACGGTATAATCGAGGGGGAGAAAAATTTCAAGGATATGATCTAGATGAAAAGAATAAACAAAACAACAATAATCCTGCTCATCGCCACGTTGATGGCGACACAGTCAATAGTCGTAAACGCGGCCCAACTACCCATTGTTGAGGTAAGTGTGGATGATATCTACCTCAGAGGAGGGGAATATAACACCTTAAACCTGAACTTTGAAAACACTGGTGTGTACAAGATTTTCGATGTGCAGGCTTTCCTGACTTCTTCGGTCCCGGGTATTACAATACTCACAGATCAGCACAAGGTTTTGAAAGACATTGCGGCT
>JABIBQ010000061.1 GCA_018652685.1 Candidatus Bathyarchaeota archaeon | reverse complement strand
GACAAGGGCAGGAGGCCAGTCGTCAAGGCGCTACGAGCGACTCAGGGCCATGCACCTAAACGAGTACTACAAGAGGGTCGGCGACATGCTTACCCAATACTTCCTAAACGTCCCAAACCTCAAGGGAATCATAGTAGGAGGCCCCGGACCGACCAAGCAGAGGTTCCTGGACGGCAACTACCTCCACCACGAAATCAAGGAAAAGATACTCACCACCGTGGACGTGGGATACACAGGAGCCGGGGGCGTAAAGGAGCTGGTCACCAGGTCAAGGGATTTCCTAGCCCAGGTCAGGTACACCCAGGAGAGGAAGATAGTACAGGAGTTCCTCAGGCACCTCGGCGAGGACGACGGGTTAAGCACTTACGGCGAGCAGGAAGTCATCACGCAGCTCAAGAACGTTAATGTCTACACCCTCCTAGTCTCAGGTGCCATACGGCGCTGGTACGTCACACTGGAGTGTAGGAGCTGCGGCTTCAAGGAGCACCAGATCATCGAGATGGACGGGTTAGAAATATACGAGGACAAGGTAAAGGACATGAAGTGTCTGAAATGCGGCACCGGCAACTACGAGATAACCGAGAAAGAGGACCTAATCGAGGTGTTAGTCAAGCTGGCTGATGACGCCGAGGCTAAAATTGAGATAATATCAACCCACATCGAAGAAGGAGAGATGCTTCTCCGCAGCTTTGGAGGCATCGCGGCCATCACAAAGTACAGGACACAGTAACCTAGTTTTTCTTGTCGATGAACTCGTCGACGATAGGGTCAACACCCGCCCAGTCCTCGCCCTCTACGAAAGAAGCCCTGTCGGATTCACTTGTCTGGACCGTCTCGAACTGGCACTCGTCGTGGCCCAGAACCATGCACCTCGTGTGGATTAGTTTACTGGAGTCGTCCGCCGCCATGGTCTTGGCCGGGTCGATCAGGCAGTACATCACACCCAACTCCGGCTCACCCATCTCAAGCATCACCTTCCCTAGCTCGCACAGGTCGGGTTTGCCCTCCCGCTTCTCCCAGAAACCGTACTTGGGCAGGCCCTGGTGCCCCTTCTTCGTTCTATCGGCGACGTATTCTCCGTATGTCTTGATGCTGTCCAGGATCAGCTGCTTGCCGTCCGCCCACCCAAACTTGTCTACAATCGTCCTTGAAAACGCTAGGTGAAGCAACGCCAATCGTTGTGTTGTGACCTTAACCTGCTCCGCTGCCTCGGATAATGGAACCATCTCGTCTTGCATGGTATAAGAATGTGTTATGGATGTAAAAAGAGGTTAGGATTCGACCACGATCTCCATCGTGAAACCGATGAAATCGTAAGCCTCTACCTTTGCGTCGCCGCCTTCACTGCCCAAGATCTCAAGAGACTCCACCTTCAGGGTGTCCATGATGTCCTGGGTACCAAGCTTCAGGTCGCCCGCGTGATCGCCTGCGTAGATTGAAAGCTGCTTAACTGGCTTGTTTAGGCTCACGCCTTGCTTGTTCTTCTCGGTCCTGACACTGCTGATGGTTTCGATGACCATGTCACCGATGCGCTCTGCATCCTCGTCCACAAGAGACTCGTCATACTCGGGCCACGCACTTAGCGTGATGCTGTTATCCGCGTCGTACATTGTCCTGTAGATCTCCTCGGTAAGGTGGGGCGTAACCGGAGCCATGAGCTTCAGCATATCCCTGATGGTATGGAACAATGTCCACTGGGCCGCAGTCTTCGCCTCCCCCTCGCCGTAGAGACGGGTCTTGGCCGCCTCTAGGTAGTGGTCGCAGAAGACGTGCCAGATAAAATTCCTCGCCGCTTCCGTGGCGTTCATGAAGTCGCATTCCTCCTGTGCCTCGGTTGCCCTCTTGATGGTTTTCTGCAACTTACTCATGATCCACTTATCGATGAGTTGGGGCTCCGCCTCCGCTCCCTCGTAATCCTCAAGCCTCATACCAGCGAACCTGCAAGCGTTCCACAGCTTCCTCTGGAACCTCCAACCGTACTCTACGTCCTCCCATCGGAATGGGATGTCCGTGCCAGTTGAACCGCCTGAAGCTGCCCACTGGCGTGGTGCGTCTGCACCGTACTTCTCGTACACTTCTGGAGTACTCACGAAGTTTCCAAGGCTCTTGCTCATCTTCCTGCCGTCTCCGCCGAGCACCATTCCGTTGATGAGCACGCTCTCGTATGGTGTCGAGTCGAACAGTGCAAGACCCCTCACCATGAGGTAGTAGGCCCACGTCCTGATGATATCCTGGCCGCTCGGGTGAACCGTTGCGGGGAACTGGCGTTCCCAGCCCTCCCTGTCCGGCCACCCTGCGTGTATGGCACAGGTCATACTGCTGTCGAACCAGGTGTCCATGACATCAGTGTCTGGCACGAACTCGTTGCTACCACACTCGCAAGTGTCCTCGATGGATACTACACGTGGGTCAACTGGAAGCTCCTCTGGCTTCGCAAGCCTAATCTTTCCACAGTCCTTGCAGTACCATGCTGGAACGGGGGTCGCGAACACCCTCTGCCTTGATAGAACCCAGTCCCAATCAAGCCCGTTGGCCCAGTCAAGAAGCCTCTGCCGCATATAATCCGGGTACCACGTTACCTCGTGTGCCGTCTTCACCACTTTTTCGGTTAAACTGATTGTCCTGAAGAACCACTGCTGCGCCGCAACGATCTCGATGGCAGTGCTGCACCTCCAGCAGAGCCCCACTTCCTGATTGAGTTGTTTCTCATCCCTGATGAGTCCAGCCTCACGCAGATCCGCGATGATGGTCTTCTGTGCCTTTACGATGTACATTCCGGAGTATTTCCCGCCAACCTCCGTGATGTGGCCCCTGTGGTCCAACAGAGTGATTACCGGTAGCTTGTAACGGGCCACGGCTACTACGTCCGCCTTGTCACCGTAGGTACATATCATCATTGCGCCAGTCCCGAACTCAGGGTCGACCTCCTCGTTGGCGATGATTGGCACCTCGTGCCCAGTGATGGGCACCCTTGCCCTACCTCCGATGAGGTGCTTGTATCTGGCATCGTCGGGGTTCACACCTAGCGCTACGCAAGCGGGTAGGTATACCGGCCTAGTTGTCGCGATGAGAACCTCGCCCGTCTCTGTTTCGAATGGAATCGTGTAAATTGCACCGTTCTTGTTCTTGTGCTCGACCTCGGCGTCCGCGATGGCCGTCTCACACCTTATGCAGTAGTTGATCGGGTGGGTTCCCTTGTAGATGAAGTCCTTCTCGTGAAGCATCAGGAAACTGAGTTGGATCTTCCGCATGTAATCTGGATCCATAGTTCTGTACTCTGTGGTCCAATCGATACTTGCACCGAGACGCTGGATGGCGATCTTCATCTTACCGATGTACTGCTCGATCCATTCCTCACGCATCTTACGGAATACATCGGGAGGGACGTCGCTCTTCCTCATCTTCTTGGCCTTCTCAACCGCAACCTCCGTCGGTAGCCCGTGGCAATCCCAACCCTGTGGGAACAGCACGTTGTGACCCGTCATTCGTTTGTACCTGGCTCGCACGTCAAAGTACGTCCAGTTCAAAAAGTTGCCCATATGGAAGTCGCCGCTTGGGTAAGGTGGAGGCGTGTCGATACTGTAGACGGGCTTCTCCCTGTCGTCCCAGTCATACCTGTTGATGCCTTCCTCTTCCCATACCTTCTGCCATTTTTCCTCCATTTCGAGGAAATTGATCTTTCGTGGTAGCACGTTCATTGTATTTGTTCTCCTGGCTGGTTACGCGGACCCTGAGCCAATTTATGGCTACTCTGGTCTATTTGTTTCTTTAAAAGGTTGTCCGCTGCGGTCTGACTTCTAGGGCTACTCTGATTCTTCCTAGATGGTCCCTCGGGGACCAACAAAACGATACCCCATAATCCTCACTTCAGACTAGATACAGGATTGCTACGCTTCAATATAACTTTTCACTAATCCAACCCAACGCTGAAGGGGATTATCAGCAGGCTGGCAGCCGCAAGCAGAACGTAAACCATACTGGCGGGGTAAATGTTGGTCACAAAACCCGCGGCAACCGGCCCAATAATCATACCAACTCCGAAGACGGTCTCATAGATGGACATAGTGAAGCTCCGTGACTCCGCAGGACTGTTCTGGGCTATCCAGTTGAGGAGGATAGGCTCCAGCAAACCATTTGTGACCCCATAGAGGGCCAGTGGCAGAGCCATTACGTACTCGGTGTTGGCGTACCCAATCCATGCAAGACTTACTGCAAGCAGGAAACTCACAAGCCTGATGGCCCGTTTAGTCCCCCAGTTGACGAGACGTTCAACCCCAAAGAACCCCAGACCCTTTGCGACGTTTCCGATTGTGAATAACAACCCAATAATGGAGGCAGTGATGCCGAACTCTTTCAGGTAACCAGGTAGGATGCTGAAGTAAATCCCGCTACTCAATGTATATGGGAAGAGACAGAGATAGGCTGGCAGGACTGCTCTGACAGATTTCCAGTCAATGGTCAGACGCCCTAATTTTCCGTGCAGTTTTACTGTAGGAAGCATAAACACGACAATTATTCCTACCCCGAGGAGAACCGTGACGCTCATCGCCAGGAACATCGCCTTAAACCCTACTGCGTCGCTAAGGTATCCCCCGATGAGAGGACCTACAGCTAAACCCGATATCCAACTCAGGTTGTAGAGGCTGATGTTATGGGTCAGTTTGTGGGGTTTACTCATGGCCGCCGTGATCGCGCTTGATGACACCCAGAAAGTGCCGGCGGTCAAGCCGATTATCAGCCTCACTACGAGAACCTGCTCGATTGTGTTTGAAAACGCGAGAAGACCTATGCTGATAAAATTCATCGTTTGGAATGCAAGGTATATCCTGACCTTCTCAAACCGGTCCATAACTAGACCGGTCACCAAAGTCATGATAGTATATCCGATGGCATAGTATGCACCCATCATCCCAAGCTGCATATACGACGCCCCCAACTCCTCTGCATAAACGGGTGAGAGGAGCATGATGGTCCCAATCGCTCCCGAAATGAGGAAAATAACTACATAGAGGGCTTTCAGTGGCGTCTTCATCTAGGCATCAATCGTTATGGGTGGGTCACTCTTTCGAGGACTCAATAGGGTAATCTCGTCAGATATATGGGCTTTCATCCCGTCAATTGCCGCCACAACCGGGATACCTGTCTCCTCCTGTAGGAACCGGGCCTCCTTCTCTGGTCCTGCATTGAGCATCCGCATCCCGAAATGAGTCAGGATACACGCCTTAGGTCTGGATTCCTCCAATATCCTCAACGCCTCATCTGTGTTCAGGTGAATATGGATGGGGTTCCCCCTAGGCCACATCGTACCAAGAACCAGCACCCTCAAGTCCGTGTAGTTGTCAGAAACACCCGAGAAGTATCCAGTATCGCTTGTGTAACCTATCCCTCCTTGACTTGTTGATATCCTGAGCCCAACGGAGTACGGGTCTGAGTGCTTAGCCTCCGTGGCCGTGATCCCCAGATCTCCTACAGAGAAGGATGTTCCCTCATACATCTCGATAAGGTTCCTCACTAAACCCTGATGATATCCACTAATACTAGGCCCGATACCGTCTGCCCCCCTGAGCACGCTCTTTGTAGCGGCGAGGACGCCCTGTTTTGCACGAGTGCCATCAGTCATTGCCTCGATGAAGACCTCGGCGTCCGTGTAGTGATCGGGGTGACAGTGAGTGATTATCAGTCCATTCAACTTCTGGGGGCTCAAACCCGCCCAGTTACTGAAGACAAGGGCACCCGGACCAGGGTCGATATGGACACGGGTTTCACCCTGCGTCAACCTGATACCGGCGGTTCGCCTCCGCTGGGTCGTCATGACAAACCTGCCTCCGCCTGTGCCTAGAAAATCTAGAGTGACGTCCTCTAAACCGGTCATTTCCTCAAGATTTCCCCGTTTAGTGCCCCTGTGTGCTCACAGTTCTCGATTGTCATGGCACCGTTCACTATGACGTGCTCGATCCCTACCGGATATGCGTGTGGCTTCTCGTAGGTAGCCAGGTCCTTGATTCTAACTGCGTCGAAGACAGTGATATCTGCTCTCATGCCCTCCCGAATGATACCCCTGTCCTGAATCCCAATCCTAGCTGCAGGCATTGAAGTCATCCTCCTGATAGCGTCCTCCAGAGTCAGAATCCTCTCCTCGTTCACGTACCGCCTGAAATATCGCGGGAAAGCCCCGTAACATCTTGGGTGTGGCTTCCCATCTCCTAGTGGCCCGAACGGTGCGTGCATCCACCCATCGCTACACGGCATAACGGCGGGGTGCTTGACCATTGTAGTCACGTCCTCCTCGTTGCCCCAGAATGAGACATTCATGGCTTGGGCCCGCTCATCGAGCAGTAGCTCACATACGGCATCGGTAATACTCTGGGACCGCTTCTCTGCTATCCTTAAGATGCTCAGTCCCTCGATCACCTTGTTTCCCTCCGTCTTGACGAAACTCACCATGACCTTGTCCCAGTCCCTTCCAGCCTCCTTGTACTCCTCGGATAATCTCTCTCTCACCTGTGGATCCGTGAGTCGCTCAAGCATTGTATTAACGCCACCGACATGGAGCCAAGCTGGGATTACCTGTGACAGAAGGGACGAACCAGCGTTATACGGGTAAATGTCCGCGGTAATATCAAGCCCCTTTGCCCTAGCCTCTTCTATCAATCGCAATGTAGTCTTGCTGTGCTTACCGTCGAGATTTCTCTTGCTACCGCAACTGCTTCCAAGATGGGATATCTGTATCGGCACACCCGTGGAGTGCCCCAGCTTGATGGTGTCCTTGAGGTTTGTCTCGTCAGGCCTCATGTGAGTGGAGTATAATCCATTGTGGCGCTTGATGACCTCACACATTGCGTGTAGCTCGATTTCCTCCGTGTAGAGTCCGGGAGGATACCCTAACCCGGTGGACATGCCGTGGGCACCGCTTACCATGGTCTCATCAAGCAGACCTCGCATCATCTCAAGTTCCGCGATAGTTGGCTTCCTGTCAACGAAGCCCATTATACCTATCCTGATGCTGCCATGACCGACATAGGGAACCATGTTTAGACTTGTTCCCATCTCCTTCACCTTTCCGAGGAAATCGTCCATGGTCACCCAGTCCCAATCAAGGCTGATCCCCGATGTGAAAGGCAGCATGTACTGAATGAGATCGCCCCTGTGTTCTGCGGTCAACGGGTACATGCTGAGGCCGCAGTTGCCCATGGTGACAGTTGTGATGCCTTGATGGGCATAGCTTAGACACCTAGGATTTCCTAGAACAGTATGATCCGCGTGGAGGTGGATATCAATCCAGCCAGGCGAGACAACAAGCCCCCTCGCATCGATTATCCTGTCTCCCTCGGAGTCATGGATAGAGCCGATGAAGGAGATATTGTTCCCATTGATCCCCACATCAGCATTTTTCCACGGGTTGCCCGTTCCGTCCACTAGCCTGCCGTTTTTGACTATGATGTCGTATGTCATGGCTATTCTATTTCATAGAGGTCTCCTGATATAGGGTGTTTGGGAGTTTCTCCCTAGTTTAACTGATTCTCTGATAGCCACCCGCAAGGACATACTCGATTACTGTAACATAGTCAATGAATTGACGTTGACTGTGTATTCATAACCAGCTGGAACGAGTGGTATGAGGCAACCGAGATTCAACCAAGCGTGGAACACGGACACTAAATCCTGGAAGAAACGAAAATACAAGTTGATAAATGGAAGAGAAAAAGGACTAACGGTGGTCGTGAGGACTGTCGTGGGTCTTGATGGGGTAAATCTTCAAATTCCCATCGACCACACCGTAGCCTCGTAGCCCATCGTACTCGATGTCGTTGTCTTCAAGAATCTTGAGACCCTCGTCCTCATACCCGTGAGGCACGTAGACGAACAGCTTTTTGTGGGTCCTGCCGACGCTGGTAGAGTCGCTCAGGAATTGCCATATCTGGGCCCGCTCCTGGTTAACATTCCCGGCCGGCTCGACCATACCGAGCTCCTGCACTCCCCCGTCACCCCTGAGGATGACTATACTGGGATACACGATGCCAATATCATCCGGTCCCTTGATACCGAACCTGTTCTGCTCATCATTTACGATGGTCTTGTAGCTGGGTGGCCAGCTGTCCTCTTCCTGGTCGAGGAACGGGAACCTTGATGCTGCAATGATCCTCGTTACTCGGTGTCTCTGTCTTTCTGTGTCTACCATTACTTGCTCAATCCTATCTGATCTGCCACGCTATCCATGGCCTTGATCGCTATTGTAGCGAATTCGCTAAACTGGAGATCTATCTCCTCACACTTCATAACATTCTCCCTGCTAACCTGTCGGGCGAAGGACTTGTCCTTCATCCGCTTCTTGATGCTCTTGGCTTTCATGCCCTCCATCCGGTTGGGGCGCACAAGGGCGTTGGCAACTATAAGTCCAGAAATCGCGTCGGCGGCCAGTAAAGCGATATCAAACTTTAGCTCAGGCTCGTACCCAGTCAATGGGTTGTGACTCCTGATCGCCTTAATAGCGTTATCCGGCAGGATGTCTTTAACCATTTCAGCCGATTTGGCCCCATGGTTCGCGAAATCCTCGCCGAAAGTCTCGTAGTCAACATCGTGAAGGATGCCTACTACCTCCCAAAGGTGGGAGTCCTCACCATAGTGATCGGCGAGACCCTTCATGATTGCTCCAACCCCAATCATGTGGTTGACGAGGTTCTTGTTCTTGACGTTCTCTTTGACGAGAGCAATTGATTCGTCCCTAGTAATCATACGGTACTCACTGGACTGGTTTGGTATAAGATTTCGTAAGGCGGAGTTTAAATACGGTGAGGCATGGCTACCTGTATCTTTAGGCGGAACAAGAAATGACTCAGGAAAACGGACGCTGGGGTTGGCTCAGCTATGGACTTATCGTTATGGCTTTCACGCACACCCTTACACACATATTCGCTGGGATTGCACCTACACTTTACCCCGAGTTCATCGTCGAGTTCGGGTTGACAAACCAGGACCTGGGACTCTTGGCCAGCATCCCAAGCCTCTGTGCTGCCCTACTCAGCATTCCTATCGGCCTAATGGCGGACAAGATTGGGGCAAAGAAGATGATTCTCATTAGCATCGCTGTGGCTATAGCAGGCGCTGTGTTAGCTTACTCAGCGACAACCCCTTTCACGTTGATTCTAGGGTTAAGCCTACTCATAGTCAACACGACCATCTACCACCCTGCTTCATACAGCTTCACCACCTTCCTTTTCAAGCCAGAGGATAGGCCAAAAGCGCTTGGAATCCACGGGGCAGGCGGAACCCTTGGTATGACACTAGGACCAATTAGTCTGACTCTGCTTATCGGGTCATTAGCTTTCAATTGGAGGCAGGTATACCTCTTCTGGGTCGCCCCTCTGATTCTGGGTACTATCTCCGTCTGGTTCATCAAGTACATACCTAGCGAGGACATTAGCACCGAATCCGATGAAAAAAGCAGCGGACAGGCAACCAAACTCCTTTCCAGAGGTTTGATCATTTTCTTAATCTTCGTTGCCGTGAGGATGATGGGAATGAGCATGAACAGGGCGTTCATGAACGTGTGGCTTGCTGACACGAAAGGTTGGGGTCTCGCGACCAGGGGAATCATTACCGGCGCAAACACGTTGATGGGCCTTGTAGCAGCACCCGTCGGAGGTATACTGGCAACAAGGTATGGCGAGAAGAAGTGGACTGTTTGGACCCTCATAGCCGCCTACATATGCTATACACTCGCGTACGTTTTACCTGGAGATACCACGTTCATTGTTTTCTATGTCGCTTCAGGACTGTTTACTTTCCTGAGCATGGCAGCTAACTCGGCCATAATGGCCAAGTTGTCACCAAGTGGCCAGCGAGGTTTGGGATATGCTCTATACTTCCTACCTGGAAGCGTCATGGGGGCCATTGCGCCAATGATTGCAGCATTCATTGCCGACAATTTTGGAGTGTACAACGTTTTCATGGCCTGTATCGGAGTGTATTTCCTTGCGGTAGCAGTACTCCAGTTCGGCGTCAAAGTCGATTAACCAACATTTCTCCCAATAATCTGGGAAGAATTACAAAGTTAATAGAAAATATAGGCTTGAGCGAAAATAAGATTAGATCAACATGGGCCATATCAGATAAGCAAATGTGATTGTAACTATCGCACCGACCAAGTCAAGGAGTATCCCCGCCTTTATCATCTCGGCCATGGTGACCCTACCAGTGCTGTATGCTATTGCATTTGGTGGAGTTCCAACGGGTAACATAAAGTCAAGACTTGTACTGATACCGACAGCGACCGCTAAGATCACTGGGCTGAAACCTATCTTCTGGCCGAGGCCGATAGCTATTGGAAGGAAGATACCTGCGCTAGCCGTGTTACTTGCTATTATGCTGATGCCCAAGCCTGCAACAACGACGATTGTGATTGCTACAAACGGAGACCCACCAGCGGTCAGGTTCATGAGGACATCACTGATGACATCCACAAGGCCAGTGACCTCCAGAGCCTTGCCTAGACTTAAACCACCTCCGATGAGAAGAAGGGTCGACCATTTGCCGTTCTGGATATCCCTATCCTCGATAAGGTCGGTGAAGTAGAGCAAAACGAGGATGGTTGCTGCAACCATGCTTGAGCTATAGCCGTGTCCAGCCCATCCAATAGTGTTGGCTATTGGACCAGGTAGTTTACCAGTGATCCATGCAAATACGGCGAAGAGGAATATCCCCATGGTCAACTTCTGGTTCTTCGATAGCCCCCCGTTTGGCCTCTCGATTGGGGGGATATCAGTTACATCGGTGGGGAATATCATGAACAGCACGACCCAGATAACTAGAATCTGGATGAATGCGATGGGCAACCCGAAGACCATCCACCCAAGGAAGCTGATATCGTAGCCGATCATTGTTTTGAGGCTAGCCGCTGCCATGGCACACGTGGTTGTTCCAACGAGTGTGCTGAGTCCGCCCGCCGTGGCACTATACGCGATGGCGAGTACCATGATCTTGCTAAAATTGCCTTTCTCGTCCTTGATCTGATCCGTGATCTTCAACGCCATGGCTATGAGCAACGCGGTTGAAGCCGAATTGCTGATCCACATGCTGAGAAAACCCGTCGCAAACATGACGGCGAGGACAACCGTTTTGGCACCAGTATTGAACCTTGACAGGATTAGGAAGGCAAAGTACTCGTCTAAGTCATATTTCTCGACTGCCACCGCCAGCATGAATCCTCCGAGTAGGAGCATGACGGTTGTGCTGAAGAACGGGGTAAGGGCTGAACTGAATGCCTGGATGCCCATCACAGACTGCATTAAAGGGATAAGGATGGCAGTTGCAGCCAGCGGAACAGCCTCCGAGGTCCAGAGACCTGATGCCACTATTAGCACGACCAGGGCTGAACGTTGGTTTGGCTCAAGGAAACCTGATGTTTGTGTGTATGCTATGATTGACAGAAATGTAACGGCTGCCAACACGATTACGCGTTTCTTGTTCATCGACAGTATCACAGCTGCTTGAACGAGATTAACTCCAAGTCCTCTTCCTCGGCTAGATCCACGAGAAGCTTCCGAGTCGTGAATATGTGCTCAAGGTCAAGCGTCGCGTATAGTACTGCGAGGCTTGGATACTTTTTCTCGGCCGCTACCAGAAACGGTGGTACTGCCACACTTGATGTGAAATCGATTTTGAAGCTCTGTTCTTTGAGCTTTGTAGCAAATTTCCTGAGAACGTTATTGTCTAGGATGTCGCCCCTGACAATCATCTCTACCGTGACTTGTTTGGCCAATTCAATCCCCTAACCTGAATTTGAAAGGTAACACTTGTACAGAATTATAACTATTTCGATACTTATTACCAAGGTTGTACATTTTTCCTTTAGTAGTATAGGAAACAACTCACAAAAAGTTGGCAGAAATAGAAAGATATTGAGTGAAAAATCAGTGTTCAGCGTGGTATAGGATCTTACCGTTAACCAATGTCATGAAACACTTGGAGTCTCGGATCTCCGCTGGAGGAATCTGAGTCAAGTCGTCGTTGAAGACTGTTACGTCTGCTAGCTTACCAGATTCAAGACTCCCCGTCACCTCTTCCCAGAACCCAGAATAGGCCGCGTTATGCGTGTAACACATGATTGCCTCCTCAAGAGTGATCCTGTTCTGCCTGATCGGGTGGTTCACTGCGCTCCAGATCCCATATATCGGATTGAATGGCATCCCGTCGCTGCCGAAGGCTACTTTGATTCCCTCGTCGAGCATAGCCCGGTACTGGTTGCTCATCCTATCCCTTTTCTCGCCGAGCCTCTGCCGGTACATGCTACCAGGCCCGCTCCACTCACCGATGAAGTTAGGTTGCATGTCTGGGATCACACCCAGGTTCCTTATCCGCTCGATTTGCTGTGTGCTGGTGATCTCACAGTGCTCTATCCTGTGCCTGTGATCCTTCCTTGGGTTCAGTCGTAGGGCTTCCTGTATGGCGTCGAGTGTATGCTCGATGGCCAGGTCACCGATGGCGTGAGTAGCGGTCTGGAGGTTGTTGTTATGAGCCTTCATTACCTTTGCCAACAGGACATCGGGCTCCTCTAGAACTAGGCCAGAGGTATCAGGCTCGTCCTCGTAGGGTTCGAATAATGCCGCTGTCCTCGCCCCGAGGCTGCCATCCATCATCAATTTTGAGGGACCGATTCGGATCATGTTATTTCCAAAACCGGTCTCAAGCCCCATGGCGATGGAGCCGTCGACGACATCGTCGCGCTGGAAGAGGTATGATCTGACCTTGAGTTTTCCCGCTGACAGGGCATGCTGGTATGATTTTATCTCCTCTCCTCCGAGCCCCGCGTCGTGAATTCCTGTACATCCCAGGCTTAGGGCATGCTCGCTTGCCATGCCAAGTGCGTCAACCATGATCTCCATGGATGCCTTTGGCATGACGTCCATCACGAGATACCTGCAGTCCCTAAGGATGCCCGTGTTCTCGCCGCTCTCGTCCTTGTCGACGTGCCCGCCCTGGTCGTCCTGGGTGTCCTTAGTGATGTTGGCCAGTTCTAAGGCACACGAGTTAAGGACAACAAGGTGGCCACAAACCCTGCTTAACATGACTGGGTTGTCAGGTGAGATAGCGTCAAGGTCATACCTATTCAAGTAACGATTTTCAGACCACTTGGACTCATCCCAGCCTATGCCAATAATCCACTCGCCTGGCTTAGCTTCGCTGACACGTTTCTTGACACGTACAAGAGCATCCATTATGTTCTCGGTATCGTTGAGGAGCACCATGGTCTTCATGGCTACTCCCATCCAGAGGAAGTGGCAGTGACTGTCGATTAGGCCTGGCATTATTGTCTTGCCGGTTATGTCGTAGACCTCGGACCCTTCTGGGATCGGGATCTCGTCGCGCTTCCCCACTGCCACAATATACTCGTCATTGATCACTACGATGCTGTCATTTATTGGCGGGGCACCCGTTCCATCGATGAGGGTGCCACCCACCAAAACCCGTGGGCAAGAATCTAGACTCATTTTAGACAAATCAGTGGCGCAAAACACGAATATAAACATACCCTAATCGTAACCTGTATACGGTTTCCATAGCGGAAAAGTGATTTCCACCCAGTTTCTACATATCTGAGGTGAGGATAACGTAGATTGTGAGGCTCTGATCACGTTTGCTAATAGAAAGACCCCGTCAACTCAAGTTTTCCGCAATTACTGTTTGGATTAGGTTTATTTATCCGATATGGATATTGGTGGCAGGGGCTCGTAGTCTAGCCAGGATATGATTCGGGTTTGCGGAACCTGAGATCGAGGGTTCGAATCCCTCCGAGTCCGCCACTTTTCCGCAAGGAAATCTAATAAAACGTTTGTCAAGGGATACTTGACAAACTACCAGCGTTGAAAGAATCTACTAGAGGGGAGAATATTTCACGGATACAAGGTTAAGGCATTCATCAAGAGTAATACCGCTTTGTACGCTCAACTCAATCGATGATGAAGGATACTCTACGTCTCCTGGACCGGCCCCATAGTAAACGGTTCTGATTCCCGCCCTCTTGATTGCCTCCATGCACATCTCGCATGGTTTGAAAGTTGCATATATTTCGCACCCAGTGAGGTCAGAAGATCCAATTGTTTTGCATGCCTTCCTGATGGCGTTCATCTCGGCGTGGGCTGTCGGGTCATTATCCTGAGATATGGTATTATTGGTGAGGCTGAGAACTTTACCATCTCTCACGACACACGATCCGAATGGCTCTTGGCCTTCCTTGACGCCTTCCCGTGCCTTCTCGATCGCCATCAACATAAACTGTTCTTGCATGTAGGATAGACGAGCGGTTACCCTGATAACGTTTAGGAATGGGAGCAGCGTCTCGATAATTCCTGATGTTCAAATCTTCTCCAGGTACAAGGTGTTCATGAAAACGTAGGAGATCAGCTTTCCGATCTCGCGCTCCCTAATCCTTGCTTGAAGTCTCTTGTTCAGAAACGTGCCCGGGTAATTCTCGTCGTTGATCATGATGATCGTGTGATCGGATGACAGAAAACTATCGATGTACTGGTCTACTAGCTCCAATGTTTCATCCATTCCGTCTCACCCTCACGTTGAATACCGTCTGACCCGAGTTTGGGTCACTGAATCTTATCTCATTTTTTGATTTAAAAGCAGATACCAGCGACTCGAAGCTGGTTGCTTCGATTATATTGGCCTTGTCTGCCTCGAATCGCATTGTAAGTATTTGATCTTTGAGATCCAGCCTGAACACTGATGGTAGGTTCCTGTGCTCCGTGTAGAATACAAGATTGGGCTCAGACTGGACTAACCTTAGTAGAACTCCTTCAATCTCAGCCTCTCCCGACGTGACAGTTAAAGGAACCGTGGTTCTATTTGGCACCATCTTCCCGTTTTCATCGTATATCGAAAGGTCACCTCGATCAATCTCGACATGAAACGTGTCCTCAAGTGCGGGCTTTTCAGATTTCCATGTCCTCATTGATTCCCCCAACGACAAAGATGGGTTTGACTCGGTATGTTCGAGATATCTGTGCATTATAGAGGTCAGGTTTTCTAACTGGTCTATGAAGATGTTCAATAAAGCGTTTTTTTGTGGCGTCTCCAGAAGTTGAATATTGTACTGAGTTCCAAGGTTATCAAGCATCTGCCTGTTGTGGGGAATCATGGGCAGTGCGGTGACCATAACCAGACACCAGGGCTTGCTGATGTACTCGGCTGTAGCCCAGTACATGCCCATGGCTTTTTGGAACGCCATCGACCCATTCCCCCCGTCATCAATAAACGCGAAGATTGGCTCGTTCTCCCTGTATCCGTAAGCCAAATCGGTTCCCTTGAAAGGTATAACATCCAACCCGTTCGATGATAGGTAAGCGTGGATATCGTCAGACGGGAGGGACATGGGTTGATTAACGTTCCACTGGGCTTATGGGCTTTACGAAAAGGTCATAAAAGTTTCTGATCTCTGCATCTCATTATGAGCTCATCAAGCTTCCTTACGGCCTCATCGGCGTGGGAGGATTGTACGAATATGTGATCCCTGAGATAGGTTGAAAGCGCATAGATGCTGATCCCTGCCTCCGCAAGCACTGCTGAGACCACGGATAGGAACCCAACGAGGCTCAGGTCGAGCACGATATCGAAGGTTATGGCACTGTACGGCCCCTCTGCATCACTAGACTCGAATAAATGCTTCATCGAATCCCAGTCAGATGACCTTAAAATCAGGGAGACCTCCGCGTGATCAACCGTGACCGATGAGAAGGGCTCAAGACTCTTGAACGCATCAAGGGCCAGCTCCTTCTCACTCAGTGGCAGGCTTGCAAGGATGAACTCATCGGGATGGAGGTGAATCTTTGTCGATGCGAACACTGTCATCATCTCGACTGAGGGTAAAATGTCGCTCATCTAGGATAAATCCTGGATTCGTTTGCCCCTTCTCGTCAACTCCACGATCCTAGCGTTCAGCTTCCTGTTCCTCCGCTTGAGCTCTTTCAGGAGGGCCTTTGGCTTTTCTGGGCTCAGCATGTAGATGTTCTTTTCCACGAGGAGGTTTAGGATAATCTGGTCAGAGTTTGTAAAGTCCCTGAACTTTAATCCGCTTTTCCGTAATTGGTCAGCTTGGTCGATGGCGTATTTCTTTGCCTCCTCATCAATGGTTTCATCAACCTTGACGAAGACGTCGGCTCTGTCGATGGACTTGTACGGGATCAGCACGTCCTTCCTGAGCAGCCTCTTGATGGAGAGACCTTCCTTTGTGTGGCTGTACTTGCTATTGTAGACGGGGAAATACTGTGGGATGCTGTATGTGAGGAACGCGGTGAGTATTAGGACAACCATGTCCTCCCAAAATAGCTGACTGCCGAGGGTCATGCCTCCCTGAAAGTGGATTGCAATCTGGTAGATGTTGTAGATGAACAGGGGGATGTTGACGGCGGGTATTGCGTAACCCAGCAGTGTCCTCCGCTGCATCATGGGCAGTGACGGGATATCCTCAGGCATTCTGTATTCCAGTGAATGGACGGGTATCTTGTATTAAATCCCTGTCCTCAACTGAAATAAGGGAGAGTAAGAGAAGGATAGCCAATGACCATCACAGTTCTACGTCTGGGGCACAGGCCGCAGAGAGACAAAAGACTCTCAACCCACTTAATCCTGTGCGCGAGGGCCCTCGGAGCCGAGAAAGTCATCTACACAGGCATGAGAGACCCCAGGCTTGAGGAGAGTATAGTGAGCGTGGTAAATGAGTGGGGTGGAAGCTTCGATATCGAGTACACGGCAAGCCACAGGGGCGTCATTAGAAACTGGGATGGAAAAATAGTTCACCTCACAATGTACGGTTTACAGGCCCACGAGGCATCGAGAGAGGTGAAGGAGATCGATGAGCCCCTACTGATAGTTGTTGGTGGGGCAAAAGTCCCGTGGGACGTTTACGAGGGGGCCGACTGGAACGTGTCCGTAACCACGCAGCCACACAGCGAGGTCAGCGCCCTTGCAATATTCATGCACCTGTTACAGGGAGACATGGCCCTTCAGCACGAGTTTCCGGGTGGGCGACTCAAGATTACACCGAACCCCAAGGGGAAAGACGTTGAGATCGAGGGCGGCCGACGTGGGCGCGGGTCAGCAAAGACTAAATCGAGCGAGTCAACATAGTATTAAGGTTAGTTTAATGTCGTCCATATACACGGTCAACGATGAGACATTGGTAAATATCGCCAGGGTTCTGGGCGGCGAAGATGGTATAAGGATCATCGGGATACTTAGCGAGCGCAAAAACATCACCGTCGAGGAGATGGCTGAGATCACTGAGATCCAGATAAACGATGTCAGGAAACTTCTTTACAGATTCTACAACCACAGCCTTGTCACTAACAGGCGTTTCAGGGACAAGGAGACGGGCTGGTTTATCTTCCAGTGGAGCCTCCAGCCTGCGCTGGTTGAGGCGTATGTTACGAGCACGAAGCAGAAGATACTGCGTAAGCTTGAGTCCAGGATTGAGTACGAGATCGCCCACGAGTTCTATCACTGCCACAACCCGGAGTGCCCGAACACGACGTTCGAGGTAGCCATGGAAACGGTTTTTCATTGCCCGAAATGCAACGAGATGCTTCACAGAGTGGACAACACCCCCGTGATTGAGTTCCTTGAGAAGAAGATCGCGGAGATCAAGGAGGAACTTGACACCTGAGCCTCCCCTCTCGGGAGGAGGCCATCGGGATTCTTGAGGCAGTTGGCACCCCCAGCCATGTTATTGAGCACTGTATAAATGTGACAAAGATAGCGTTGCGAATAGGCAGCCAGCTCATATTCAGAGGTCACGAGGTGGACATGCGGCTTATCGAGGCAGGGGCTCTGCTGCATGACATAGGCAGGAGCAAGACGCATGAGATAGACCACGCCGTGGTGGGGGCTGAGATAGCGAAGGAGATGGGACTACCTGAGAGGTTGGTCAAAGTAATCGAGGTACATGTCGGTGCGGGGATACCGGTAAACGAGGCCGTTGAGTTGGGGTTGCCGGAGAAGCATTACTTTGCCGAGACCCTTGAGGAGAAGATCGTTGCCTACGCTGACAAGCTCATCATGGGCAGGCGCGAGGTGCCTTTCGAGGCCACAGTGGACAGTTTCGCGCAAAAGCTTGGAGAGAACCACCCCAGCATTGACCGGTTGTGGACGCTTCACAACGAGATGAACGACCTCATCGAGGGGAATGAGGACTAACTTTTTAATTCGGATAATGTCCAATAGGTTATCGTGGGCCGGTAGTCCAGCACGGTAGGATGCCGCCTTTACGAGGCGGAGGTCGGTGGTTCAAGTCCTCCCCGGCCCACCACTCCTTATGTCCATTTCGTACGACTTGTTTCTTTTTGACACAGTTTATGGTATTGAACAGTGTTCTCGCGCGCGTATGTTGGAGGTGAGGATAAAATCATCGATTATCTCAAAGATATAATCGGTACTCGATGCCACACCATAAAATTATGGATTAGCCCCATTTCACGCGCGCCGAGTGAATCGCTTATAACACATTAACCCAGAATATCTCCATTGAAATACCGCAAATTTGGATCACTCGACTGGGAAGTTTCAGCCCTAGGCTTCGGATGCATGAGACTACCCCAGAGGAGGATCAACAAGCTAAGGGCCGAGACCAACGAGTCCGTGAAGATAATCCGCAGTGGCATAGACCAAGGAATCAACTACATCGATACAGCATGGCCGTACCACCTTGGAGACAGCGAAAAGATACTAGGCGAGGCACTACAGAACGGTTACCGCAAGAAAGTTAAACTCGTCACGAAGCTACCTGTTTTTCTTCTTAGAAAATCAGAAGGCTTCGACTCCTACCTAGAAACCCAGTTGAAGAGGCTGCAGGCCGACTATCTGGACATATACCTTATGCATGGATTAGACAAGGGAAGCTTCGAGAAAGCCAAGCGCCTTGGGTTGTTCGAGAAATTCGAAAAGGCAAAGAAAGAAGGGCTCATCAATCATATTGGGTTCAGCTTCCACGACACTCTTCCTGTCTTCAAAGAGATCATCGACTATTACCCGTGGGACATGACGCAGATTCAGTACAACTATATGGATACCGGAATACAGGCAACTACTGACGGGCTCAAGTACGCACACAGCAAAGACATCGCCGTTGTTGTAATGGAACCACTCAAAGGAGGGAAGCTAGCAAACCCACCCAATGAAGCCCTTGATCTTTTGAACGTGTCTGAAATAGACAGGACCCCGGTTGACTGGGCCCTCCAGTTCCTCTGGGACAAACCAGAGGTAGCTTGTGTTATCAGCGGGATGGGCTCCCAGCAGATGGTGGACGAGAACTGTGCAAGCGCGGACAGATCTGGGATAGGCTCTCTTTCAGAGATGGAGAATCAAGTGATCCAGAAGGTAGCTGATATCTACAGGGAGAAAATCCTCGTTCCATGTACGACGTGTAACTACTGTATGCCGTGCCCAGTTGGTGTTGATATCCCAGGTAATTTTGCCACGCTAAACAATGTATCCATGGAGACGGGGTGGCTCATGACCTATAGGGCCAGGCGGAAATACAACATCTTTGAGAAGAATCCCAAAAAGGTCGACTCTGAGAAACCCAATGGTAACGCATCCGTGTGTATAAACTGTGGAAAATGTCTGGAGAAATGCCCACAGCATATCCAGATACCAGACGAACTCAAGAAAGTCGATGCGATTCTCGGTAAAGGTAAAAAGATCTCGGACTATTATTAGTCCAATCCCTCTTTTTCAGGTTATTATTCTTGGCGCAAGGTATAGATCTCAGTTATTTCAAATAATCAATAATCACGATGTTTTCTTAATCTCACGCTCGTGCTCAATTATTAGACGCGCGCGCCCTTGTGAACAGTTCCTGCGTATATCGCGAAAACAAATTTGGGCTGGTGTGAAGTAGCGTGCAATTGAGAAAAATGAGTTCCGGTCATTGGTATAATCGAGAAAAGAATATTTTTCTTGGGCAATGATAAGTGACCGCAGTACCTACAAATTAATACTTGGTGATTTATCAGCGGTAGGATCAGGAGGACGGGGTATGAGAATGAGGTATAATCCTGCCCCAGTTGATGCATAAACCATATATTGGGTAACTCAATTTCCATGTTGATGGTAACCGGGATTGGTTTCTGCGGCCGAAGGGGCCAGAGGAAGAGGGAGCGTCAGCTACGTAGGCTGAGCGAGCACCCCGAGAGGTTCCATTTCTACCCCCCGCCAAAGAAGAGGAAAAGGAAACTGATCATCACGGGGAAGGACGGAAAAAAGACCGAACTGGGTTTGTAATGAAATCGGTTTATCACTCAAATGACATACTGAGCATATTTGATCTGAATTTTATGAAAGAGGATCAGGGGACTTGTTTTGTTGGGGTTTTCTGGGTGAAGGGGTCAGTTAGCCTGTGCCCCACCGAGTGGTAGCCCCTGTCACCTGCACTGAACAGTATGGGCCTGATCTTCTGGAGGTCAGGTCTACCGTTGGTTAGCGCGTCTTCGTCCGCCCGGATGCCCACGATCTCCCCGACGAACATGGTATGAAGCCCCAGTTTCTCGACTCTAACCACCTTGCATTCGATCACCAGAGGGAACTCGTCAACATAGGGGGCGTCAACTAGATCACTGTCAATGGGCGTCAGTCCTGTTTCCTTGAGCTTATCGTGGTCCCTGCCAGACGCTATACCGATGTAGTCCGCCTCTTTCACGTACTTGTCTCCGGGTATGGAGACCGTGTACGCCTTCCTCTCCATGATATTGCCGTGGCTGTACGTCGCCTCCCTGAGGCTCACGTAGACGCTTGGTGGCCTAGAGTTGCATATCCCGCCCCACGCAGCGGTCATCACATTCGGCTTTCCTTCCTTGTTGTATGTTCCTACAATCCAAACCGGTGATGGCATCGCCCAGGTATTCGGGTCAAGTGAAATCTTCATAAGCACTAATACCATCCCACTGCGTATTACAGTTTCTCAGCATCAGCCCAGAATACTGAAAGACCTATGATTCTCTTACCTTTAACCCGCCTAGTTTGAAGTCATCATTAACGAAATCATCGATATCGCCAAGAGATACCTGTACTCCCCGAACCTAACCGCACCCAGGGATTGCACTAAAAGAACACGCGCGCATTGCCCAGAGTGATTGGCAATAATAGCACATGCATTCAGCGCGCCTCATCTGCAACAGTTGCTACACAAAACGGTTATACCATCACTGAACGTTAACAATAATAGCATGGAGCACAAGACGTACACCCTAAACGACGGCAGGCAAGTCCATTTACGATCTCTTCAGCCATCGGACAAGGAGCAGTTAGTCAAGCTGTACAGCTCGATGTCAGCCAGCGCGTTGAGGTGGACAAAAGCTCCGACGGGCGAGGAGATCAAGCAGATCATCCAGTACCCTGACTACTACATCAGTATGGTCACCGAACACGATGACAGGGTCATCGGCCACGGAGAGATCAAGAAGGATTCCGAGAAGAGGAACGGGGAGCTCAACGTCCACGTGCATCAGGACTACCACGGAGTCGGCCTCGGGACGGTGATGATGATAGCTCTCATGAATGACGCTACAGGTCAGGATCTCCACAGGATCAACCTGAAAGTCGCAGCGGAGAACAGGAAGGCCGTGAGGCTGTTCAGGAGATTCGGTTTCCAGCAGCAGAGTACCATGAGGGAGACATTCGGGGGAGAGGAGCACGACGCGTTCCTCATGTCCAAGACACTCAAACTGTGACTGGGATGGGTTATATCCCCGGGAGAGTATTTTCACAGCATGATCAAGGCTGTTATATTCGATTACGGGGGGACACTTGCCAAGTCCAAGGCACCAGAGAATATCGTCTCGGAAAAGTCAGTTGAACGACTACTGATGGAAGGAATCGAGGTTGAAGCCATTGATTTCCACAACGCATTTTTCGAGACAGCTGAGTGGAGGATGTCACTCCACGATGAGGGGAAAGAGATTGACAGCTACAAGTTCTATAACCATCTTGTTGGCATCTTCGGGCACGAGATTAGTAAAGACGTATCGGATGAACTGGAGATGTACCTTGTTGAAAATGGCGAACCTGATTGGCTCGTAAACGTAGAGGCGTTACTGATAAAACTCTCTGGGGATTACAAGATCGCCTTGCTGTCCAATGCATGGCTTGAGGCGCCGAGGCAGATACTCAGGGACAAAGGATGGGGTAGATGGTTCGATGTCATGGTTTGCAGTTTCGATATAGGAATACCAAAACCTGACGCACGGATATTCCAACACACATTGAACTTGCTTGAGGTTGACGCGTCTGAGGCAGTTATGGTCGGGGATAGCATTAAGACTGATATCAAGGGAGCGATCAGCGTTGGGATGGAAGCGATCTGGGTTGATAAGGAAGGCACAAGTGAGTGGAAAGGTCACACAGTAAAGACCATTGATGAGCTGCCTGAGTTGTTAAAGAATATCTAGGATTGACCCAGACCTCGGCCCATATCCTTGGCCTTTTTCAGGAGCTCGGGGTTGTCCTTCACAGGTTGAGTGACGACCCCATGTACCTTGAGGGAGTCCACGACCTTGATCCCGTGGCATACATCGATCATGCCGCTGAACCAGTCAACTATTTCCCCGTAGATTTCAGCGTTATTCTCCTCGTATGTGAGGACAAAAACAGCCTTTTTGCCCTTGAGTGGCTTCTCATGGTAGTACGGGAATATCCTGTCAACGAAGAGCTTGAACTGGGCAGTGACGTGATCGAAGTAGACGGGCGAGGCGAAGACGTAGGCGTCGCTTGACTCCATGTCCGCGTAAATCTCCTGCATCTCATCGTCCTTGATTATGCACTCGCGGGCCTTTTCACAGTGGTAGCACCCGTTGCACCCTTTGATGTTCTTCGAACCGAGGAAGTGAACTTTGATTTCGGAGCCTGACTCTTCGGCTCCCTCAAGAATGGCGGATGCAAGTCTTGAGCTCTGGCCGTTTCTGTGTGGACTTCCTAGAAATGCCGTGACCTTCATGCAATTACCCACGGAACCGCCTGATATAAACGGGATATTGTTGTCTCCTTTTTCTACACACATATCATTATGTCCTGAAAACCAGAGTCTGCTTCATACAGGAGCAGGAGCGAGTGATAGCTAACCAGACCATAAACACGTACGAAACAGCCGAGGTATCAGTCACAAGAGAAGACATCTCAAAACGTTCAGAGATATTCAAAGCCCTGGGCGACCCTAATAGACTCAAGCTTCTCTACATACTCAGGGACGGGGAGAGATGTGTCTCAGACCTTCTGCCCTTCTTTGAGATACTCCAGCCTACTGTCTCGGTCCACCTGCTCATGCTACAGGATCTAGGATTGCTCAAGGTCCGGAGAGATGGCAGAAGACGGTTTTATAGCCTAGCCAGAGATGATCTTCTGAGTCATCTCGACAGACTCTGTGAGTGAATAACCAAGACAGTTCTATAACTCAGCCTCTTGGTAAAAAAGTTAGAAAATATCTCTCCCAAAATAACTGAAATATTTTATTGAGTTATACTCGGGAGTTGGAGCGCATTTTACACCTTATGTGAGGTTACTTGACGCAAAAATGGGGGCTACGGCCACCAGAGGAAGCTCAGTAGCGGAATAATCGTCGCCGCCGTGATGATGAGTCCGATGACGAAAGTCTTCCTGAGAGCCTTGTACTCCTCGCCGTAGGCGCCTATCAGCGCCACGTTCTTCATCAGCTTCCTGATATCCGTGATGCCGATGTTAGCCACAACGTGTCCAACCATTAACGCTGCAGGCTGCGTGAATCCGAGGAGCTTGGAAGCCGCGAAGTGGAACGGCGTGAAGAACGTCGTTGACGTCAATTCCGATCCCAACAGCGTCGTCGCGAACATGGACATGAACGGGACCATCACGATGTACGGGTGGAGGCCCCATCCAGTCGCAAAGTTGGCTAGGCTCTGCATCAGGTTTAGGTGCTCGTTCGCCGCCGGCAGGACGAGAGCACCATCTATGATGACCTTGCCGCTCCAGAAATACGAGAACACCATGCCGGCGAACATCCAGTTCGCGATCTGAGTGATGACCCATCTCTCCTTGATGAACTTCATCGTGTAACTGTGGCTCTTCTTTGAAGGCTTCAGGAACGTGAACATGAGGAGAATCGTTACAATGGGCCAGACGGCCGGCTGCATCACCTTGAACGGCACGGTCTGGTCTGCGATTATTGGGATCTGGATTACACCGAGCATCCTCTCGATGGGCTTACCGAATGAACCCCACAGTCCGGCGAGTATCGAGACAATCACCAGTGGGGCGATGGCCTTCTTGAAATTCCCTGACTGTGACTCGGTCATCGGCTCGTACTGCTGTGACAAGTCCTCCGAGGTAGAGAACAGCCCAATCTTCTGGGCGCCATAAAGCATGGCCATACCGGCCGCTCCAGCGAGGATACCGACCGCCATGATATCGACAGTGAGGTTCAGTATGTTGACCACCCCCGCGAGTAATAGCCCGTAGACGACAACAATCGTTGCGTCGCGCCTGCTAACCTTGTGGCCGTCCTCTTTCAACACCCAAAGCATAGCAAGGGCAAACCCGGGGATTGTAACCCAGAAGAACCTGTTGAACATAGGCATAAGATCGGCCAGTGTAAAACCGAACATCTCACCGTAGAGAAGGGTCGGGACAACCACCGGCGTAGCGTAGTATGCGTACTGGGTCAACGGATCAGCCGAGCCCTCGATGAGAATGCTGACAGCCCACGGGGAGATACCCATATCGTTGAGCACAACGGCCAGCCAAGTGAACCCTGCCCCAGAGGACAACATCATGACTCCCATGCCAAAGCACAGGAAGAAGGTCTTGAACACGAGTCCGCCCTTCATTCGCTTGATGCCCTCCTGGATATGATCGAAGCACCCGTGGAACATCATATGGTAAGTCATGTACCATGCCGCGAACCCGGCTAATGTATAGCTCAGGGGGACCAGTATACCGTAAACCCACGCGGCAGCAAGCAACCAGACAGAGGTCTTGCTGTAGAATATGGCGATAAACCAAGTAATGGCCGTGCCGAGCAGGCCGGCCTTGTGGGTCTTCATTTTAAATTTCAGTATCGCGGTCAAGGTGACCACAAACGGAATAAACGCAAGATAAGCGCCTAACATAGTCAAATGTGTGGTTTATTTGACCATATAAGGTTTGCATGCGCAATTACGGCACAGTTTACCGGTTAAATGAGCAGAAATAATTGAAAATAATTAGAGGAGGGGAGCGCCGTCCTTCTCGACCAGTCGCTCCCACTGCCGGAAGACATAGCCCTGAACCTCGTCAACCTCATCGTCAGTGAGGTGACGGAACCTACCCTGGCCATGGAGAACATCCTTTACAGGCTTCAGCTCTTTTGGCTTGTAGCTGATCTTCAGGGTGCCGTCATAGACCTCGTACAGAGGCCACAGACCGCTCTCGACCATATCCTTGGCTATTCTCGCGGAGTACCTTGGGTCGAACCTCCACCCAGTTGGGCAGGGGGCGCTCACCTGTATGAAACGGAAACCCCTGATGGGCTTCGCATAGGCTAGTTTACCGATAAAGTCCTCCGGGAAGGCAACGCTGGCAGTAGCCGTGTATGGCACATCATGTAACGCCACGATGAGTGGAAGGGGCTTCTTCTTCTCTGCCTTACCCCTGCTAAGCTCACCGACTGGTGTTGTAGTGGTTGACGCATACTTGGATGTCGCGCTACTCCTCTGTCCGCCTGTGTTCATGTAAGCCTCGTTATCATAACATATCCAGAGCATGTCCTCGTTACGTTCCGCGGCAGCGGATAATCCCTGGAACCCGATGTCACTGGTACCTCCGTCACCGATGATTCCGACGACTCGGATGTCCTCCCTGTCTGCCCTCTTGAATGCCCTTGCGAAGCCGGTCATCATTGCTCCCGCTCCCTCAAATATCTCGCCGTAGAAGACTGGCTGCTGGATGTTCCCGAAAGCCGGGCCACAGCAAGCTACTTCCTGCCGGACCATCTCTTTCCCTATTATCTTTGCAACTATCCTGGCCACCATGCTGCCCGCGCAGCCCTGGCAAGCGCTGTTTGCAGGGGAGATGAATTCTTTTGCGTCTAGTCTCGATAATGGCACTGGTTTACTCATTTCAGTTTCCTCCTACCCACTCCACGATGGGAGCTACTTTCTCGCCCCTCGCTGCTTTGAGGGTCTTCTCGGCCATCCGTTTCAGTCCGTCCACTGTGACCTCTTGTCCTCTCATTCCTGCGTGGAAGTTCAGTGTGACAGGACGCTCGTCTAAGTCGTAGAGCGCGTGTCTAATCTCTGTGAAGGTGATTCCACCCTTAGTCCCCGTTGAGACGTTCCTGTCGATGACGCCCATAGCCTTGGTATATCCTGCGATCCTCTGGAATTCCTCGTCCGGGAAGGGCTTGAAGCTCTTGATGGCTACAAGACCAACCTTTTTTCCCTCCTTCTGGAGCCTGTCGATAGCAGTCTTTGCGGTTGAGGCGATGGTGCCCATCCCGACAAGGACGGCGTCAACGTTCTCACATTTGTACTCCTCTACCAGCCCGTTACCGTAGCTCCTTCCGAACTTTTTCTGGAACTCCGTATTTACCTCCTTGATAACGATCTTGGCGTTCATAGCGGCCTCCTGTTGCATCTTCCAGATGTGCTGGGGGCCGTGCTGGTTCGACCACATTGCACCCATGAGCTTCAGGGACTCGGCTGCCTCTTCTGGGAACATGGGGTATGGTCTCCTGTATGGCCCCAGAAACTCGTCTACCAATTCCTGGTCCGGAATCTCAACAGGTTCAGATGTGTAGCTTAGGATGTAACCGTCGCCCATGAAGATAGTTGGAAGCATGACTCTCGGGTCCTCCGCTATCTTGAAACTCATTATGCCGGTGTCTAACAGCTCCTGGCTGTTCTGGCACTCAAGCATAAGCCAACCTGTGTCCCTCTGGCTCATTGTGTCCATCTGGTCAGGCTGCATGCCCTTTGTTGACCTGTGGACGACTGCCATAACGAGGGGGAGCCTTGCCCAGCTGGTCATGTGTAATGGGTGGTGCATGTAAAGCAGACCGGGTCCGCTTGTAGCGGTGAAGCTCCTGACCGTTGTGCTGGCTGTGATGGCGCTTGCCTGGCAGCTGAGTTCCCCCTCCATTGTGACGTACTCAGCGTCCATCTCGCCGGTGGCGCACATATCTGACAGGTACTGCACGATAGTTGTCTGGGGTGTAATGGGGTAGGCACTGACGAATTTCACTCGTGCGAGTTTCGCCGCGTAAGCCACTGCCTTGTTTCCTACCATAACCTCGAATTTCTTTGCCATTTCATAATCCTCCTAGATGGTCTCCTGGACGAAATCAATCGCATCCACCGGGCACTCCTCTGTGCAGACACCGCATCCCTTGCAGTGTTTGTAGTTAATCACTGCCTTCTTGTCGACCATGCTGATTGCCACCTCTGGACACAGTATGTAACAACGCATGCACCCTATGCACTTGTCCTTGTCTAGTACAGGCGTGTAGACCCTCCAGCTCGAGACATTAAGCTCACCTGGCTTGGTTTCTACCTTCTGTGGCGGTAGGTCGCTGACATCCACTGGTGCGTTGGTCTGCTCGTAAGCTTTCCTGACGGCGTTGATATTCATTTCCGCGATCCTGCCTTTCCATTGCTCGTTGATGGCCCTCTCTAGGCTCTCAAGGCTGACGGAGCCAGTTACCTTGGCGAACGCACCCAGTATGGCCGTGTTTGTGATCGGACGTCCAATCTCCTCAAGGGCGATGTTCGTGGCATCGACACTGGATACATTGAAATCCCCGCCTAGACCGGTATCTCGACCACCCCTAGGGTGGTTAATGAGGACCATTCCGCCCTTTTTGAGCCCTTCAGTGACTGGAACGCTCTTACCGAGCAGGGGGTCAAGGACAATAACCATGTCTGGCTCATGGACTAGGTCACGCTCGTTGATCCGCTCCTCTCCTACTCGGAGGAAGCTGACCACAGGTGCGCCACGCCTCTCTGTACCGTACATCGGGATTCCCTGAGTGAATTTTCCCTCATAGTATAGGGCAGTTGCTAGTATCCTTGTGCCCGTGACGGCTCCCTGACCGCCCCTTCCGTGGAATCTTATCTCCATCATATCATGTACCTCTGTTGAAACATCAGAAAAGTGTATTCTTCAACGATATAATCTTATTCCACGCCTTTTTACCCCAATAATTTTTGTAATTACTCGCCTTTTCAACTAATAATTAATCTTTTGAGATAATTTATAACCAGAAAGGACACCCATATCATGATTCTAATGAAGCTAGTCAAGTACAATGAGGGCAGGCTAGGAGCTCTCGTAGATGATAGCGTTATTGACCTAAATTATGCGTTCGCGGCATACAAGAAAAGCAAAGGAGCAGCCAACCCACAGAGGAAGGCAGACGCCAAGGTTCCAAGCTGTTTACTCGCGTTCATCAAGGAGGGAGATGCAGGGCTCGAAAAGGCAAAGAAGGCCCTTGAACACGTCAAGGCAGGAGCCTGTTGCGGCCCCAAGGGCCAGAAGTTGGTCTACAAGAAAGGAGAGTACAAGCTCAAGGCACCACTGCCAAGCAATGGCACCAAGATCGCCATGGCGGGGGCCAACTTTTATGACCACAGCATCGACGCCTACAAAATGATCAGGGGCGACACCACGACCCTTGAGGAGTTGAAGGCAAAGGTCGCGGCGGGTGAATACAGAACTTGGGGATTCTGGAAGCAGGCAAGCTTCGTTAGGGACCCAGGCACTGAGACACCTTACCCAGCTAGTACAAAAAGGATGGACTATGAGGTAGAGCTCGCGGCGGTCCTGGGCAAGTACGCCAAGGACACGGTGGAAGAAAACGGCATGGATTACATTTATGGATACACCATCGTCAACGACCTGAGCAAAAGGGACGGTGCATTCGGAGGTGGACCAGACGGTTTCTTCTGGGCAAAGAACTTTGACGGAAGCGCACCTATGGGCCCATGTATCGTAACAAAAGATGATATCCCAAATCCATACGTCCTAGGCATGAAACAGTGGGTCAACGGAGAGCTCAGGCAGGACGGCTCCATGTCCAGCATCATCAGGGGCTACGAGTGGTGGCTCTCATGGCTCAGCAAGGACGTGCCTTTCTACCCTGGAGACATGATCTGTGGAGGCACATGCAGTGGAACGGCAATGGACCAGACACCTAGGATCGACGGAAAGACCGACCCCAAGCTGTTCTTGAAGCCAGGAGACCATCTAAAGGCATGGATAGAGGGCGTCGGCTACCTGAAAACCAAGATAGTTGAGAAATAACTTTTTCTTCTCAACCTACTCTTCTTCTTTACTTTGAGCTACATCGCCGTTGATATTGGGGCTACAAACATCAGGGTCGCCACTGGTAGCAGTGACGGCCTACACGAGAAGCGGTCCGAGCTGACTGAGACAGGAAAGGGAGCTGACGGTGTATCCCAGCAAATCATCCGCCTGATTGGGGACGTAAAGGACGGAAATCCTGAATCAATCGGGATCGGAAGCATCGGGCCCATCGATTTGGAGACGGGCAAGATCACAAACACCCCAAACTACCCCTTCAACTACATCCCTGTCACTCAACCACTTGAGGATCACTTCGGAATCAAGACCAAACTGGTAAACGATTGCGCCGCGGCCGTGCTAGGTGAGCAGAGGTTCGGTGCGGGAAAGGGGTACAGCAACATCGTCTACGTCACCATCAGCACCGGCATCGGAGGGGGAGCGATTGTCGATAACCATCTTCTCCAGGGGAAGGATGGGAACGCCCCCGAGATCGGACATATCACAATCGACGCGTACTCCGACATCAAGTGCGGGTGTGGCAGCTATGGCCACTGGGAGGCTTACGCCAGCGGCAGCAATATTCCGAGGTTCGCGTTGAAACTGATGAAAGCAAGCTGGAGGAAAAGCCTGATAGCCAACCTAATTAGTGGAGACCTTAATCAATTAACATCCAAGACTATCTACGACGCTGCAAAACAGAGCGACGAGGTCGCATTGGGTGTGGTAACTGAGATCGGTAAAATCAACGCGGCTGGCTTCGCCAACATCACGAATCTTTTCGACCCTGAGATCATAACCGTGGGCGGGTCCATAGCGCTCAACAACCCAAGACTGGTCCTGGATCCGATACGAGAAAACATCGATAAACACCTCATCAACAGAAAACCCGAGATCAAGGTGACGCCCCTGGGAGGGGACGCTGTCCTGATAGGGGCCTTGGCCCTGGCCATGAGGGTCTAGTTCAGTATCTTTCGCAGTACGACGCCCTGGCCCTCGCTTCTCATCTCAACCAATTCTCCCTCATACATGTAGAAACCGAGGTCTAGGTTCGCCTCACCGATGGCCATGCACTCCAGTCTCTCGTCGCCAACCCAGATCAACTGGTCATCTTTGCTGACCACGAGGTTCACATCAAAGGCCATCGCAGCCTGCGGGATATAGATGCTCGCGGAGTACTTGACGCCACGCTCAACCTCAAACGAATTGAAGAGAACCTCCCAGAACCCTGGCATGCTGTTCTCTATCAGTAACATTCCATCAACGTACACATCAGTGAAATTCACGGTCACGCCCGCAGAGGTAACAGATGTAGTGATATTTCCGTTCGTAATCTCAGTCGTTATCTCGTTTTCCTCACCGTTGCTGGTTGCAGTAAGAGAGTAATATTCCGGCTTGTAGAGGTTATCGAATGTATAAACGGTCTCCAGCTCAAGGACATGTTCTCCAGATGTGACATCGGTCTCACTCATCATGATATATTGGTCACCAGATTCTTCCATCTTGTAAGAATAGGATCCAACAAGTTCATCGTCCTTGAGGTAATCGAAAGTCTGGACAACGCCCCGTTCAGATCCCGAGATCCCTGAGATAACGAGTTCCTGGGTTTCGAACTGGGAGTTCGCATAGTACTCGATTGCATATGTTACGCCAAAAATGAGAATTATAGCAGCTAGAAGGTAGATTCGCTTCAAATAGTGTCAGAAAAGTAGAGAGGATACCTCTCTAAAAGGTATTTAGGCTGTGTACCTTGCGATGGCGTTCTTTAGATTATCAGCCGCAATAACGAGCTTGATCTTGAGGAAATCAAACTCTTTCCAGTAACGCTCCCTGAGCTCCATCCGGTTCTCCACGGCCATTGCTGTCTCTGCGGGGTGTGGGCTCCCTGGACTTCTCAGGTTGTTGAGTGCCTTGATCGGGTTGCTAACCTTGTCCGCGATGCTGCTGCTGACCTTGATGTCCTTGTCGAACAGTTCCTTGGCTACCTTCTGCACGTCCTCTGCAGTCAGCTCCTCCATAGTCCTTCCATCGGCCACCAGGTTGTTAACAACTCCTGCTGTTACCTTGTATGCTTCACGGAAGCTGAGGGTCTCCTCTGCCAGAACCTCAGCCAGCTGCACTGCGTAGATGAAGCTGCCCTTGGTCTGCTCAAGCATCTTGTCCTCGTTGACCGTCAGTGTTGCGATTGCACCGTTGAGCACTTCGACGCTTGTTCTTGTTGTATCGAACACACGCCATAGGGTAATCTTTGTTTGCTGCAGGTCCTGGTAGTAGCCCGTGGGGAGTCCCTTGACCATGGTCAGTGCCTCCTGTAGGCCGCCGTAGACCTCTGCTGTCTTGCCCCTGATGAGCTCAAGTGTGCTTGGGTTGATCTTCTGGGGCATGATACTGCTGCTACTGCTGTACTCGTCGCTGAGTCTGATGTACTGGAACTCGGCCCCCGCCCACATCACCATATCGGCTGCCATCCGGCTCATGTTTGCCATGAGAATGCTGAGCACACTATTGATCTCGATAGCCCAGTCGCGGCTGCTAACAGCGTCCATGCTGTTTGTCTGGATATTGTCAAAGCCTAGGAGCTCTGCCGTCCTCAGCCTGTTTATACGGAAGTTTGTTCCTGCGATCGCTGCAGAGCCAAGTGGGTTGTAGTTTACCCTGTCGTAGCACTGCTTGATCCTTTTGTAGTCCCGCATATACTGGTCAATGTATGCACACAAGTAGTGGCCATAGGTTGTGATCTGGGCCTGCTGTCCATGCGTGTAAGCAACCATCGGGGTTTCCGTGTGCTTGTCAGCCAGCTCGCCCAGCGTCTTGATAAGAGCCAACACGTTCTCTGCGATAGCTAAGAGCTCCTTCTTGCTGACCATCTTCATGTCAACCATGACCTGATCGTTCCTGCTCCTGCCCGCATGTAGTTTTCCGCCCACCTCAATGCCAATCTTTTCGATTACCCTGGCCTCAATGAATGGGTGGATGTCCTCGTACTCTGCGCCGATTGTGAGCTTTCCTGCCTTCCACTCCTCTTTGATCTCCTGGAGTGCGCCTAGTATCAATGCAAGGTCCTCTTGTTCAAGGATGCCCTGCTCGTGAAGCATGATATCGTGAGCCATGGTTCCATCGATGTCCTCCTCAAACATACGCAGGTCCTCCACTGTGCTTGTGTGGTACCTGGCAACTCGGTCATCGAACTCCTTGGCTAGTCTTGTCCTGAATATATCTGACAATGATTACACCGTTGCCCTCTTGAAAATGTGTATAGAATAAATAGGTTGCGAAAATTATATTCTTTCCTTCTGGTAGACGCCGTTATACCCCTTTTCCACGTCTCCTGTCTCGAAGAATATCAATTGGGCGACCCGAGCGTCCTTCTTCAGCTTTAACCCATGGGGGTTATGTACTGTGAGCATGCTGCTACTCCTACCCTCGTATCCTGGGTCCCAGACTGCGGTCCCTACCTCTGCGCCATTCCTGAGCAGTGTTGAACGCGTCCTCGCGATGGCTGCTACGTTCAAGGGCATCTTCACTACCTCGTTGTACACCACTTTGTAGACGCCCTTTTTGAGATTAATCCAGCCATCACTGTCGGGTTCTATAGTTCTTGTTTCCGCGATTACTCTCTCTTTGTTGCTGAAGTCTACCGCGCCTCCGCCAAGGTACTCCTCGACTCCCTCAAGGCTCAGGTCAAAGCCACTGGGCTGTAACTGCTTGTCTAGGTCAAGGTAATCAGTCACGAGGTCATGTTCTGTGATTAGTTTTCTTAGAATCTTGTCGTTTAGCATAGGTCCACCGCGAATACAGTGAAAGGGGTTAGGATATTGAAATATTCTTGCTAGTCTCAATACCGACCAACATTCAACTTTGTAATACAAAGTACTTATATTATACAAAGTACTTTGAATTAATTAGAAAAATGACAGTAAAAATTGACCTGAATGAAATGAAGCAACGCGCCAACAAGCTGCTATCTCAGGATGGTCTCATGGAGCTCCTGATGGGAGCAATATTGTTCGTGTCCAGCGCATCATTCTCGGGAAAACCGATGTTCACACCGTTTCTGGGCCTGTACGTTGTGTTCTTGAACAGCATACTTGAAGGGTTCAGGAAGAGGTTCACATACCCACGGATTGGATACGTGAAGCTAGCAGATGATGACTCCAAGGAAACCGGATACGGAATCTTGACATTCGTGGGCACGGCGGGTGTCATCCTCGGTCTGTTCATCTACCTGGCCTATGGAACAATCTCAGGTAACCTGATCTACAAATGGCTGCCAATGCTCATAGGAACGATCCTGTTCGGAGCATTCCAGTACACATTGTCAAAGACCGTGGATAACATCTATTACATCTATATCCTCGCGGTCCTGGGCGGTGGACTTGCGTTTTCGTTGAAGGACTTTTCTGACCCAAAGCTAGGGATTCAGCTGTACATGCTCTTGATGAGCGGGATGTTCATCGTTGCAGGGATCATTAGGTTCGTCTTGTTCAGAAAAAACCATCCTGTGAAGGAGGCTCCCGGCGATGAGTGATAAGATAAACCTGAAAGCCCTTGAGAGGAAGGCTTACCTTGCATACTACGAGGACGGCCTCCTGGATATGGGAATAGGAGCAGTGCTTGCATGGTTAGGTGGGGTCGCTCTGACTGAGCTTGACTTTCCATTCTACCTGTGGTATATCCTAGGGGTCTCGGTTTGGACGTCAGCGAAAAAACAGATCACGGTACCCCGTATGGGATACGTGAAGTTCAGGGAGACAAGAAAAGGTCGCGTTAGGAAATTAATCTACGTTTTCATCCTAGTATTGACATTCATAATGGTGATCGGCGTGTTGCTTTTCAAGTCGACAGTAGCAGTGGAGACTCCTGGATGGATATTCGTGATAAGGGATTACGGGGACGTTATATTTGGCGCCATCTTCCTTGGCGGTGGATTGATGAGTGTCGGCTACACCACCGAGGTAAAGAGATTTTCATACTACGGGGGGTCTGCGTTCACTCTGCATTTACTGAACCATTTCCTAACCTTGAATCCGACGTGGGATATCTGGCAGGCCATGGCCCCCGTCAATCTGTTGCTTGGAATCGTTATGCTGGGAAACGGCTATATGCTCCTCCGCAAGTTCAAGGAGAAGTACCCGATTACCGGAGAGCCTATGCATGAGTGAGTCGCGAGATGATTTTCCCGACGTTAAGGCTATTGACAAGCTCATTCACGAGCCTGCAAGGCTGATACTGATGGCGAACCTTTACGTGGTGGAAAGCGCAGACTTTCTGTTCCTCATGAACCAGACAGGTTTGACGTTCGGGAACCTCAGCAGTCACATGAGCAAGCTTGAGACTGCCGGATTCATCAGCGTCGAGAAAGAGTTTGTCGAAAAGAAACCGGTTACGCGGTTGAGCCTAACAGATGATGGCAGGTCTGCGTTTGATGACTATAAGAGAAGGATGAAGCATCTTTTCAGTGATCTGTAACCAACTCATTTCTTATTCCTTGACAGAACAAATATGCCAGTACATCAGCACAATCTCATACAAGGTGAGTTGATGTACCTCATTTTCGATTAACTAAACTATGTTGGCTGGATGGCCCGCATGTTTATGATACATCTTTGGCATTTGCCCTAACATACAACCCCTATTTTCTCTTTTTTTGTTAATTTCGAAAAAAAGATAGAGTTTGGTAGGGTTAAACCCAGAACCAGTACCAGAAGTTGAAGTTGATGGTAATGTAGTTCTGGATGACTGTGATGTAGTAATTGTCGAACATGTCAGTTCAAGATAATCTGTTACTGACAAGTCACCTTATTGGTTATGTCTTGATGATGTGAATTGACTGGTTACAGGTCGTTTTTACTTGTTAGCCAATCTGGAGCGCCTTTGCAGCATCCACAACAGGCCAATGACTGGAATAATCATGACGATGGAGACGGGGAATATCACGGGGGTGCCCCTGCTCTCTATGACGTAGCTGATGCCCGTCGTTGATATTGACCCAAGGAGGTTCACCAGCACAAAGTTGAAGCTGAAAGCCAGGCTACGGTTCTCCCTGTTGCTATTTCCAGTAATCATTCCGTTTATTATAGGCATAAAGGCGGCCTGCAAGCTCCGGTATAGCCCGTAGACGGCCGCTGCCAGCACCAGTGTGTTCATCCGGGGGAACAACGCTAGGAGCACTGCCAGGAAACCCATTGTGAACATGCCGGTCTTGTATATCCCGTACTTGTCACCAGAGTAACCGCCAAGGAAGCTGCCTGCGAGCCCGGTTAGCGGCATGACCCCGGAGATGAAGCTAGTTAAACTGTAGCTCAACCCCATCTCGATTGTGAAGTAGATTGGCACGAAGGTCACGAGTATCATGAATATGGCCTCCACCAGGGTGGATATGGCTACCACCAGGGCAAAGTCCATTGACAGGATGTTCCTGATACCAGAGAAGACGTTGAAAGACTTGCTAGTCTCGGCTCCTTTCAACGTTCCACGGGTGTACCTGTAGGTCACGATGGTCATGAGGATGGTCAGCACTGTCCAGACGTAGTAGCTGTGCCTCCACGAGCTCCTGTCCATGAATATGCTGAGCAGCAAGGGGCCCGCGGCGAAACCCAGGCTTGAGCCCATATTGTGTATCCCCATGGCCGTGGTGATCTTCGTCGTGCTGAACTCGCTTGCCATCTTGAGGCTTGGGGGATGGTAGAGGGTACCTCCGATGGAGAGCATGATGAACCCCAGTAGCAGGGACATGAAATCGTTGGAGAGGGGAATTAGCAGGGAGCCCACGACAGTTATAGCGAAGCTGGCGGTCAGTGTCCTGGACGGGTACCTGTCGGATATGACTCCTGTCGGTATGTAGATGATGACGTTCAGTAGCTTCGGGATGCTTGAGAGCAGGCTGAGCTGCACGAGGCTGATCCCCAGCTCGTCCTGGAACGGCAGCAGGAGCACGGGGAGCAGGAATGTGTAGACGTGTATTACGAAATGCGACGAGGCCAGGTAGGCCAGATATGTTTTCCCCTTATCTTCAGACATAAGTTTCCCCGGTACCGCGTTAGGGACGCCTGATGGAATATAAACTGTGCCAAGTACAGGATCGGGCTTTGAACTTCAGCACCGATTGCTTGATACTCTTATTTCCTGATTTGATTACTTTGACCTATGACGGGTTTAACGGACAGGATTTACGGTTATTTCAAGGAGCAGCAGGTGGTCTCTTTCGCAACCGTGGAGGGGCGTCAACCCAGGGTCAGGCCCATGACGCTGATCAGATCGGGTGATGAGTTCTACATGATAACGGGGGCCAGGGGAGGGCAGGATGCAAATAAACTACGACAGATCAGGGAGAACCCCCGATTCGAGTACTATCTAACCCTGGAGGGGGAGAAGGTGGACGGCTTCATACGGGGCATGGGGGAAACGCGGGAAGTGGAGGATCAGGGTACACGGGAGAAGATCTACAACAGGATCGGGTGGGCGGCCAGCTTCTTCCTGACGGTGGACCACCCGGATTACGTTTTGATGGAACTGAGGCACGACGGCTTTGGCTTCAGGGAGCCCGACACCAAGGAGATTCTGAGAGCCTAGATCCGCTCTAGCTTGAAGACCACTGTTTTCCTGCCGTCGGTGCAGCTGCTATATGTCAAGCCTTTTTTCCCGATCCAGGGGTAGTCGCCTCCCCTCATGAGGTGGACGACGTCCCTGAAGATGTCGTTGAAGGCCCACGAGCAGAAGCCTGCTGGGAGTTGCTCGTTTCCGCACGTGAACTGCTGTCCCTCTTTTAGCCTGCAAGGGGAGGGGATCAGCTCCAGCTCGTCCGGGAGCGGGTTGAACAGATCGTGTTTGTCGAAGCTCCTGACCACGGTTATCCTCACGTCACTCATCGTGGACCCTCTCTATCTTGAATATCACGGGGGCGAGGCCGTTGGTGCAGCTGATGTAGTTGACCCTGTGTCCCTTGAGCCACCTCTCATAGTAGGGCGGTGAGTCGTAGTGGAGGTCTGAGATGTCCTTCTGGATGTCGGCGTAGGCCCAGTTGCAGAATCCATCGGGGCACTCGTGGGTCTGGGAGGTGAACGTGTCGCCGACGACGTGTCGGGTGCAGGCTGTCCTGCTCTCCTCGGGGATATAGCCGGGTATATCGCCCCTGAAAACGTCCTCCGGGGCAATGGTCTTGACGACGGTGATCTTGATGGGCACGGCTATGTTTAGGTCTCGGTGCTTTTAGCATCGATTATGTCGGGCCCGTACTGTCTTGCATCAAGTAACATGACATAAGGCGAAAAAGGTGGTAGCGGGTGGGAGGAAATATCGATCTCTGACCCCTTGTGAGCGGTTACCGCATTTATCGCAAAAAAATATTCCAGTTCCTGCCACGGGTACAATCGCGTAAAAAAAATTACCGCTCCGGTCACTGGGTATAACGATAAAAAAAATTCCCGGTTACGAGCCCAGCCG
>JABIBQ010000062.1 GCA_018652685.1 Candidatus Bathyarchaeota archaeon | reverse complement strand
GCGAACGCCCAGAAAGCTTCAGATCCACTAATTTGATACAATTCATATCCCCCTTAGAATTGTTCTATTAATTGAGAACGATTCAACCATGATGGCTGTTTAGCCGCTATTAGGATAAAAATATTACTGGTTGAATGAAATAACAAAGGCCCATAGTATTTTCTCCGTTTGAACAAGACATATTGATCATATTGATCAAATATAGTGGATACATTTTCTAGATAATAACAATAAACATTTGATTATAACATCATGAATATTACGAATGATAATAAAACAAGCCATATTTCGCACATATTGGATGATACCAAATAGCATTACAAACATAATGCTATTTATCTAGAGCAATAATATACACTATGCTCGATATTATGGAAGGTTTTTAATATATCGTAGTGCTAAAAAATCTTGGTCTAGACCTTACAGCAAGGTTGTACCTCAAATTAAGACCAGGTGTTGGGAACTTCCCTAATCTTGAATCGGTTCCCAACATTCATTTCCAATCAAATAACTTTAGTATGGGCCCACTATGGGCTTACCCAGTATCTCAACCTCGATGAAGTTGACACATTGGTAGTACCTGAAATCATCGATGTTCCGCTCCAGGATCTCATCAGTCTCTCCGTAGATCATCACGCGGAGATTTGATTTACCCATGGCCTTGAAGCCCATGAGAACCCATGGCAGGCTATTGAGCTTGAGCATGCACTCATCCCAGAGGTCCTCGCTCTTCACCTCCAGTCCCAGCATGGCCATCTTACCGCCCTGATTCTTTATGTTGGTCCTAGCAGAAAGAATAATGAGTTCTTCTGCGAGCATCTTGTCAATTCGGTGTTTCACAGTCACTCGCGATATCCCAAGGGTATCAGCAATTTTGGTGTAGGGCATCCGCGGGTTCTGCCTGAGCAGCTTGGTTATACTCAGATCCATGTCGTCTAGAGCCATAATAAGCAAGATATACAATCCTCATATATGTGACTTTACAATTTGATCATTCTGTTCAGTTTATTAATATAATAAGGATTATAAAATCCCCATCAACGCCTTAACAGTTAGAAAAGCCTCGCATTTGGTGCACACTTTGAATTCATTATTGAAATAAATCAAACTCAAATCATAATAACAAAGTCCCGGTTGTGACTCTGATACATTGGGACTCAGGTACGACGATATAACAAAATGAAAACACATAGGTGAACCGGCTTTTTCTCCTAGAAGGAAAATCATCGCCCAACGACTTTTCGTACGCACACAACCCAAATATTATCCAGACAGGTTTGCTCGCGCACCTTTATTTTCCGTGCAGACTTATGAAACCAGCAATCTAGTTCACATTGTAAAATAATGACCCCATTTTTTTTCTATATATATAATTTTGTCCACCATTATTGAAATTATGTCATATATATTGGGCATCCCGGCGTATTATATAAATAGGCGAGCCAGCAGCAATAATGCGATAACTTTGTCAACGGTAAGACATATAGAGAAAGTTACAGGTATGTCAAAGTGGAAGCAAATTGCCTTCACCCTACTGCTAGTGTATATCACACTCGTAGCAATCAATCAATCGATAAGCGTTAATGCCGAATCTCATGACGAGTACAAGGGCGCGGAATACTGCGTTACCTGCCACTCCAAACAAGTAGGTGAGCACGCTGAGTCAATGCACAATATTGGGTACTCGAACGAGAATTTTCAGGAAGTATGGACTGATCTAGGTTCATCCAATGACTGTCTCGAATGTCATACAACTGGCTACGATAAGGCCACTGAAACATACTACCAGACAGGTGTTCAGTGTGAGGCATGCCACGGGCCAGGGGACACAATGAATAGAGACACGTCACCTGAGCTATGTGGAGAATGCCACACGGGGCCATACCCGACCTATGATGAATGGGTCGTCGGTGGACCGAGCCACGGAAGCGCGGATTGTATAACGTGTCACAACGAGCACACATCCAAGATGGAGTTCGAGACACCGGATGAGACATGCGGCCAGTGTCATGATTCACACGTCACACAAGTAGATGAATCAACTCACGGGCTGAACGATGTCGGTTGTATAGACTGCCACATGAACGTGGAGGATGCTGATTTCTATAATGGAGTTCAGGCCAAAACAGGTCACAGCTTCAACCCAACGGAACATGAGTTGGACTGCACGAGCTGTCACGACGTAACCTTAGAAAAACACGATGTACTGGGAGAGAAGGCTCAAGCGTGCCTTAGCTGCCATGGAAACATTCACGAACTGAAACTTGAGTTAGTGAATAGGAAAACATACGACAACGATGATCCTGTTCCGTTGTGCGCTCAATGCCACAACGAGAGGTACACCGATTGGTCGCTTGGGACCCACGGGGCACACGACGATTCACAGGCGGTTTGCACCGAGTGCCACGACCCCCACATCCCTATAATAAACAAAATTTCGACACTTGAATCAATACCGGCCAGGGAGTTTGACGATCCCGCTCCAACAAGCTACAAGTTAGCGTTTGTTGGTGTGTTGCTGGTATTTGCGTTTTCAGTATGGTCCTTAAGGAGGAATAGCAGTGACTAAATCAAACAGAAGAGACTTTTTGAAAAAGGTAGGAGCAGTAGGACTGTTCTACGCGTTCAACAAGATTGCGGTTGACTACAAGAACGTGGGTGTCCCAGTATTACGGCAGTCCACGAAGGTCCAGTACAAGGACCCTGTCCATGGAGCCAATTTTGGGATGATGATCGACGTTGGTGCGTGCGTAGGGTGCAGAAGGTGCCAGCACGCGTGCAGGCTGGAGAACAATATTCCTGATGAGCCCAGCAACATGCATTGGATTGACGTCTACGAGATGGAGAACTCCACGCCTATCACGGCGGTTGAGAGCATCCCGCCAACGGGTGCGGTGCTTGACTACGAAGAGTCACCAAAGGATGACCACTGGTACCTCAGCTTCAACTGCTTCCACTGCGAAAACGCGCCTTGCACAAGGGTTTGCCCCACTGGGGCGACATACGCTGACGAGGACGGCATAGTCCTCATCAACTATGACCTTTGCATCGGGTGTAGGTACTGCATGGCTGCATGCCCCTACAACGCGAGAAGGTTCAACTGGTGGGATCCAAAACACGAGACGAGCAGGATCAGCCCCGTGGATAGCTCAGTAGTCGTCCTAAACGAGGAAGTCCCGCTCAGGACCAGGGGCGTCACCGAAAAGTGTACGTTCTGCGTCCACAGGACCAGGGACGGTGAGAACCCTAAATGTGTCGAGGTATGTCCCGTGAGTGCAAGGCACTTTGGGGACTTGAATGATCCCGACAGTGAGGTTTCCATACTTAGGGAGACCGAGCGGACCATCAATATAAGGGAGAATCTTGGGACAAGACCCAAGTTGCAATACTTCACGCGTGGAGTAAAGTGGAACAAGGATGGTGAAAAGTCATGACTGGCCGAATTGAGAAACTCATGAGGCCATTGATGCATACATCCAGGGAGTTCTTCCCGTTCATCGGTCTCCTTGCAGTGATATCAGGTGTTGCCATCTATGGATACGTCTTACAGTTGACCCAGGGGCTAGGTGTAACGGGTCTAAACGATGTTACCATCTGGGGCATCTATATCGTCAACTTCATCTTCTTCATCGGAATCAGCCATGCCGGGATCGCCATCTCAGCGACTGTACGATTAATGAAGCTGCATAGGTACCACAAAATCGCGAGAATTGCGGAGCTATTGACCATTGTCAGTCTTGCAATGGCGGGACTCAGCATCGTAATTGACTTGGGAAGGCCGGACAGGAGTTACCTCCTCGTCACACAGTATTTGAAGAGGTTCAAGTTCTCCCCGTTGACTTGGGACATTACGGCAGTCGGTACATATCTGACACTGAGCGCGACGTACCTCTACTTGACCCTGCGCCAGGACTTTAAGCTCCTGAGCGAGAGGTTCACGGGTTTGAGGGGCAAGTTCTACGGGATGCTTATCCCTCTCTACGAGGTGGGAGAGAAAGCCACTATCGACAGGCTGTCGTTCTGGCTCTCAGTAACAATCCTGCCTATCATGGTCATGGTGCACACTACGGTTGCATGGATATTTGCGTTGCTTGGGTCTAGGCCCCTGTGGTTTACTGCCTTCGCAGGTCCATACTATATCGTTGCGGCTGTCGCATCAGGGCTGGGTTCAGTCGTCGTAATCGCTGCGGTAATGAGGAGAATTTACCACTGGGAGGACATCATTGAGCCAATGGTATTCAAGGGCTTGGCGAACATCTCCATGCTCACCACCCTGATCTACATCTACATGATGATGGCGGAGCAGATAGGCGCGCTGTATGCGGGTCCAGAGGCAGAGTTCCTTGTATCCTACGAGTGGATATTCGGGAGCTTCTCAGGCCTGTTCTGGGGAATGACAACCCTCGGCTTGATTCTCCCTTTTGCGTTCCTGCTCTGGCAAGCGTTCAAACCAGGATACGTCCACATCGAGGGATCAGCCGTCGCATGTACGATACTTGTGATAGCGTTCTGGTTCAAGAGGTATATGATCATCGTACCAACTCTATCAATTGGGATACAGCAGGTTGGGATATACGCGCCCTCTTGGGTAGAGATAGCGATTATGCTCGGAGCGTTCGCCATCCCGATACTAATGTACGCGATTATCACCAAGATAGTCCCACTGATCGAGCTAGAGGAGGAGGAGACACACTAAAATGTCATCTGTAATTCTCGGCCTTACACAAGCATTGATGAACGTGGCATCCAGTGAAAGCGGACATGTTGCTCCACTTCCCCTAGGGTACCTGGTCGTAGGAATCATCTGGGCACCTGCCGTGGTCCTATTCATAGCGGCCCTGGTTGGCAAGCCACGTCAGGCAAAGATCACGACAGTGTTCTTCGGGTTCGTAGCGATCATGGTAATAGTCTTCATCGGAGCAGTATTCGGGCTAAGTGCCCTCCTCGGGATTTTCTATTAATCCCTTTTTTCTATCCTAAAGAATCATGACACGCTACAGATTCTTCGCCACATGAGCCCTGACTATGGCCTGGATCAACGTCTAGTACCTCGAATGATGTTTCCAGCCTCCATTGGGTATCACTGTATTTGGGGGCTCCATCACTCATCCAGTATACAGATGGGGAGACTTTCCATTTCCCAGATTCCTCAGGAAGTGTT
>JABIBQ010000037.1 GCA_018652685.1 Candidatus Bathyarchaeota archaeon | reverse complement strand
GTATAGAGGAACGGCAGTTTCAAGTCCTGCGGTTGATGCTACGACTGATCCGATCTGTATGGTTTTTCCCTCAAAGGGATTGACTTCCACTGTTACAGTTTCTCCGTCGCCTCCATCTCCTGATGGGGCCATGTAGTAGCCGACTCCGGCTCCTACTAGCAGTCCTACGACGAGTACTGCTGCAACAAGGGTCATATTGGTATTTTCCATTGAAAACTTACACCGAGAGTAAGTACTGTATATATGGTATAAATAACTAACTACTGTAATTATAATGATTATGGGGAGAAAGTAAATGAATCAAAGTGTTGTTTATGAAAAAAACTGACGATATCTTAGGTGCTGATTGAAGAATGACCCATAAATTCCTTGTTTTTACGACATATAACCAACATTCCTCAACTGACTGAGGGCATGTTATCGATTAGTTTCTCATATTCCCAAGTTTGCCCCTTTAAACCTAAAATTGGACAGATATAAATCCATAAACCGAGCTCTACTTGGTGAGAAAAAGATGAAGGACTGTCCGAGCTGCGGAACCGAGAACCGGGATCAGGCCATCTATTGCCGGAAATGCGGGGAGAGAATGTCCCAGAGCATCTACATCAAGCCAAATGAGTCGTTGAGTGTGGTACATATCGGTGTGCTCTTCGTGAGCGTTATCCTTCTCATCACCTCCTTCGGACTCCTCATGGGGGGTACAACATTGAGATCGATCCAGGTCCTAGTCGTTGACGAAGACGGCTACATAACCAGCGATCCTGCCACCGTTGACCTACCGGGCTACGCCATCGTGCTTGAGGACATTGATTTAGATGTGGACCCAATGGCCTGGAGATGGCTGCAGAGCCGGGGAGGGCTATTGAAGCTCAAGATAATCACCGAGAGCAACGATCCAGGCACGGAGATATTCATAGGGGTGGCCAGGGAGTCAGACATGCGCCCATACATCCAGGACATCGAGTACCAGAGGGTCATCGACATGGACTTTGATGAGGAGAATTATGAACTCATGTTCTCCGCGGCAGACTTCAGCCTCCACCCCGGTGGCCTACCATCTGCCCCGCCCACGGTGCACAGCTACTGGGTGGCCCACACATCAAGCGCTGACGTACAGGAGCTAGTGTGGGAGCCGCAGTCGGGCACATACAACATCATTATCATGAACGCCGATGGCTCCGAGGGGATAGACGCGGATATACAGGTGGGTGCCAGCGTACCATTTTTCGGAAGCATCGCGAATATCCTGATATACGCGGGGCTCTTCGTGGGGGCAATCGGTGGGCTGATGATTTATTTCACCCTCAAAAGGCCCCAGTCCTAAACCTTTTTCAAGAGCAAATCAATCATGGATGTAACAAGCGGTCTATGATACCGCTATTTCACGGTGAATAAAAATGGAAAAAGACTACAAGGCAATGCTGAGCAGGGCCTACAAGAACCTCCCCGACGTAGTGGCCGAGGTGGATAGGTTTCAGGTTCCTAGGGCCATTGTGAGAAGGCAGGGCAGGCGAAGCGTCATCCAGAACTTTAAGGAGATAGCCGCGAGGCTTCAGAGGCCACCGGAGCACATACTAAAGTTCCTTCTAAGGGAGACCGCGACAAGGGGCAACTTCGACGGAGACAAGGTAGTCTTCCAGGGAAGGTTCAACGCCGACAGCATAAGAAACCTAATCGAGATCTACACTAACAAGTACGTCATATGCCCGGTCTGCGGCAGGCCGGACACAAACGTGGTGAGGGACAAGAGGCTGTCCTTCCTACAGTGTGATGCCTGCGGCGCTCGTAGCAGCATAGGGAAGAATTAGAATGAGCAAGGTCTACGTCAAGACAATGACCCGAGGCAGAGACAGGCTAGTCGCGGTCTGTGACGAGTCAATTCTTGGCGAGACCCTTGAGGGTGGCAGGGTACCGTTTAAGGTCAGCGAGGGCTTCTACAAGGGGACCCTCAGCGACGTAGAAGAAGCAATAGCCGCCATGAGACAGGCGACCATCTGCAACCTGGTGGGCAAGATAATCGTAGAGGCCGCCATCGAGTGCGACCTGGTCCATGAGAGGGCCGTAATCTATTTCGGGGATATCCCTCACGCCCAGATAGTAAAATTCTAGCTCAGTTTGACCCCTTCCGGGGTACCTTTTAGCACACCACGCTCGATGAGGTAGTCTATGCTGCTCTCAGTCTCGCTCGGGGAGAAACCCTGCCTGGACATTTCCTTGACGAGCCACGCCGGCTGGTAGATGAAGCCGGGGATCTTTACGGTTCTAACAATCTGCCTGCTGCAGGCGTTGATGCGTGCCTCGTTGCTCATTTTGGGACCTGACACCGTCTCTATTCTAGCCGTCAGTGGCGCGGCCGCTATCCCGAGAGTCTTCCTGACATGCTTGTGGAAGTCTTTGGTGAAGTTGCCCCCGTGGAACGTGAGGACTCTTTTGGGTTTGACCCCCCTGATGAAGCCCATCAATCCCTTGTAGTCGGCGTGATCGCTCAGCGGGAACGCGATTCTCCTCCTTCCCATGATGGTGGCCCACCCAGATGTCAGGGCTATCTCCTGGTTTGGTTTGAAAGGTTTGCTTCCCTTGGGCGTGATGATTGCACATTTACCGGAGTCCAACAGGTCCCTTCCCTCGTCAGATTCGGCATCAACTGAGTCCAAGTTGTAACCCTTGCTCCTGTACAGGTCAGTGACTTTGGTTGCGCTCATGTTTGTGACCACCGGGAGGTTTGTATACTGGTTCAGCACGCTGATGACCTCCTGAGCGTTGCCGATGCTGTCGGTTTTAAACGTGGGTATCCTGCCCTGCAAAACGGTGTTGACGGCCCACTGGTATATCTCGACGGCAACATCCGCCCTCTTTGGGAAGTTGAACATTGGCGCACCGAAAGTGGTCTCGATGATGAGGATGTCGCAGTCAACCTTGGTGGCGGGGTCCATGGTGAAGGTATCCTCAGTACACATGTCCCCGGTGTATAGCACTGTCCCCTCGGGTGTGTTGATCTCGAACTGGACGCTACCAAGTACGTGCCCGGCGTTGTGGACCTTGACCTCAAAGTTATCGATCTTGACCGTATCGTCTATCTTTACCGGCTTCAAACCGCCTAGCCTCTTCCAACCCATTACCTCAAGGAGGTCATAGGTCTCCTGGGTGGCGTATTTCTCGCGATCAGGGTGTTTGAACGCCGCCGCGTGGTCGGAGTGGGCGTGGCTGACAAACGTGGGGTAGTTATGGGTGTTTCTGGTGGGGTCCAATATGATGCCCTGATCACCGTACTCCACCACAGTGCCGCCATATTTCCTGACCCTTAACTCCACGAAATCACTCAACCTACAATTATGGGATAAATTGCCTCCAATACTCTGGTGGCTCTATTTAATGGCGACGGTCAACGTGTCTGGAGCTTTATGATGGCCTGTGCAAGGTCACCATCGCTTTCCTCTAGTGCCGCCCTGGCCTTTTCAATATTGACGCTGGCCTGCTGTGCAACCAGTAGGATGTCCTCCTCTGGTAGGACCAGCGGCTCCTCCTCCACGGGGGCTGCCTCGACAGCTGGTGTCGCCCCTGCCTTCCTCTCGGTCTCTCGTCCCCCTGCAACCTGGTACATCTTGGTGCCCTGGACATTGATGCTCGTGACCTGGGGTCCTTCAATGACTATCTCCTTGTTGTCGCCCTGAAGAATAACTCGTTTAATGTCGCTCAGCTCGTTCATGTTCATGCCCATCTGCTTCATCATCCTACGGGCACGCCGGCTATTCGTTCTAGTCAAAGAGTTCACCTAATCAACTTACAGAGTTCATGAATTTAAAGATAAATAGAAATAAGAAAAAATAGGGTTAAGCGATTTTAGTCGCAGCTTTCACTGTGTTTCTCAGAAGCATCGCGATCAGCATTGGGCCTGTTCCACCGGGAACGGGTGTGTATGCTGAAGCTTTCTCATAGACTGCCGGGTCAACGTCTCCGAAGACTTTCTTGCCCTCATAGTTGTTGCCGTTGTCTATGATGATGACTCCATCTTTCACCATGTCCGCGGTGATGGCGTGCTTCTTGAACATCTCAGTGCAGATGACGTCCGCGGTCTTTGCAAGAGTTGGGATGTGTGGACATTTTGCCCCCGCCTGTGTGACCCTTGACTTCATGTTCATGATGTACGCTGCAAGGGGCTTGCTGAGGAAGTTTGTCCCCCCCGCCACCAGCCAGTGCTTGCCCTCTGGGCTGATGTCATACCTCTTGAGCAGTTCCATGATTGCCTCGATGCCCGCTGGTAGGTAGCAATCCTCGCCCATGAGCACCTTTCCGAGCGTGTTTGGGCTCAAACCGTCCACGTCCTTCTCAGGCAGGATAGCGTCCACTGCTAATAGCTCGTCGAGACCCTTCGCGAGGGGTAGCTGCACCATGATACCGTGTATCTTTGGGTCAGCATTCAGCTTCTCTATGAAAGCCAGTAGTTCTTTATCCGTTGTCTCCTCGAAGTGGTGGAACTCAGCATACATGCCGATCTTCTCTGCCCTCTTCTTCTTGAGCTTCACATATCTTGCGCTGTACTTGTCGTCTCCAGTGAGGACGAGGGCTAGCCCTGGGACGATTCCCTTTCCTGCTAGTTTCTCTACCTCAGCTGCGACCTCTTCCATTACAACCGCGGTGGTTGCTCTTCCGTCTAGTATAGTTGTCATTATGATAACCCCTTGATTACTCCGTTCTCATCAATATCCATGTCATTCGCCGCTGGCTTGCTTGGGTGCGCCGGCATCGTGTTGATGTCGCCACAGTAGGCGATGATGAAGCCTACGCCAGTACTTGGCTTGAGCCTCACGATGGGCAACACATATCCCTCCGGTGGCATGCCCAGCAGCTTGTCGTTGTCGGTCAGGCTCAGGGGCGTCTTTGCCATGCAGATGGGCAGCTTGTCGAAACCCAGCTTCACTATCTTCCTGAGGTTCTTCCTGGCCTGAGCATTCAGCTTGATGTCAGCTACCTTGTACATTTTTGTTGCTATTGCCCTGATCTTCTCGTCAACGGGCATGTCCAGGTCGTACAGATAATGGAAATCGCTCTCCTTCTCGACCTCCTCAAGGACGATATTGGCCAGCTCCACGCCACCAACGCCTCCTTTGAGGACCGTGTCGGTGAACGCGGCTGGTACACCGGCCTCCTTGGCCCAATCCAGTACCACCTTGATCTCGTCGTCTCCATCGGTGTGGAAGTGGTTCATACAGACCACCGGCCTGAGCCCGTACTTCCTCACGTTGTCGACCTCATTTGCCAGGATGGGTAGACCGACCTTTACTGCCTCTGCGTTGACCTCTTTGAGGTTCTTGTACTTGATGCCTCCGTGGCGCTTCAGCGCCTTAATGGTGGCCACCACTACTACCACGCTGGGCTTTAGGTCGCCTGCCCTGGACGCGATGTTGAGGAACTTCTCCATCCCCAGGTCTGCCCCGAAGCCGGGCTCAACAACGACATAGTCTGTGAGCTTGAGCGCCGTCTTGATGGCTGCCAGGCTTGGGCACCCATGAGCGATGTTGGCGAATGGGCCTCCATGGATGATGGCAGGTGTGTTTTCAAGTGTCTGGACCAGGTTTGGTTTGATCGCGTCCTTCATCAGGATGGCCATTGCTCCGATACCTCCGACATCCTTTGCTTTGACGGCCTCGCCCTTGCTGTTATAGGCAAGTGTGATCTCGCCCATCCTCTCCTTGCAGTCCATTAGGTCTTTGCTGATGGCGTGGATTGCTGCTATCTCCGATGCAGTTGTGATCTCAAAGCCTGTCTGGTAGGGTCTTCCACCGTTTGAGTCTCCTAGCCCGACCACGATGTTCCTGAGGAACCTTGACTCGATGTCAAGGACCCTCTTCCACATGATCTGCTGGGTATCGATGTCCAGTTTGTTCTTCCTCTGGATCGAGTTCTCCATTAGGCTGGTCAGCAGGTCATGTGCACATGTGATTGCGTGAAGGTCTCCAGTGAAGTGGATGTTGATGTCATCCATTGGCACAACTTGGGCGTAGCCACCTCCAGCCGCGCCACCCTTGATGCCGAAAACGGGGCCCATGCTGGGCTGCCTCAGTACCACTATGTTCTTTTTCCCTATATGACCCAGCGCCTGTGCCAGACCCACCGCCATGGTGGTCTTCCCCTCACCTGACTTGGTGGGGGTCACCGCGGTGACTACTATCAGCTTTCCATCAGGCCTGCCCTCCCTCTCCTTGAGGACGTGGGGCAGTATCTTTGCCTTGTATTTTCCATAAAGTTCAATGTCGTCGCCGTTGAGCCCGAGGCTCTCTGCGATCTCAGAGATGTGCTTCATGTTTGCACTTTGAGCAATCTCTATGTCTGGGGGAATAGCCATATTGAATCGAGGAATAGTCCCTAATGCAATTTTTAACAGTTGCGCGCGTGCTTTCCTCTAGTTATGTTCGCTCCGAAAACTTATCTTAGGGATATGGATAGGTTAACCAGATTAGGTGATTCAGTTTGACAACAATCACGTTCGTTAAGATCGGGTACATCGGTACGACAATCATAATTGAGGCACTTCTCGATGAGAGGAGTGCCAGGAAGGACATCAAGATTCGTGTAGTCTCCTGCTCTGTGAGCATGGAGGTTGAGGACTCCGAGGAAGTGGCCAGGATGGCAGCGGATATCGAGAGCGACCTCTACGTCATCGTCTCCCCCAACGCTGCACTGGCTGGGCCAAAGGCCGCGAGGAAGGTGCTGGAGGAAACGGGAAAGCCTCTTATCCTCGTCTCGGACGAGCCGTCCAGGAAGTACATGAAGGCGCTGCCTGAGGAAATTGGCTACATGGTCGTCTACGGTGATCCCATGATCAGCGCAAAAAGTGTGTACCTCGACCCAATCGAGATGGCACTCTTCAACTCGGATATTCTCAGGGTTCTGTCTGTCACGGGAGCCTTCAGGCTCATCCAGTCAGAGCTTGACAAGGTCATCGATAGCATAAAGGCAGGCGACAAGCCAGAGCTGCCCCGCCTAATCGTCACGAAGAAGCGGGCACTTGCAGCAAGCGAGCTGCAGAACCCCTACGCACAGGGCAAGGCAATTGCGGCGTACGAGATCAGTCGTGGGGTTTCCAAGCTCTCGACGGAAGCTGTCTTCAAGCTGAAGGACAGGAATGACGCCATCCCTGTGCTAGTAGCTGCCCACGAGGCAGCAAGGCAGGCGGCCAAGCTAGCTGATGAGGCACGCGAGCTGGAAAAGAGCAACGACTCAGTGGTCAGGATAGCTCACTTCTCCAAGGGAAACAGGCGCAGAAAAGAGGGCCTGTGGAACAAGTTCGATAAGTAGGCTACCTATGCCTCTTCCTTCCCCTTCTTGTTTTTACGGCTACGCCGGTTTTGAACTTTGACATCTCGTCCTTTGTCAGGATTGCCTTGCCCACGGCGGCGACCTTTCCATCAGTATCAAGGATTATGGTCTCCTGACCCGGCTTGACGCCATCCCCGACCTCTTTAACGTGCCTTGAGAATAGGTTCTTTCCCTGCTCCAGAAACTCCAGGACATCATCGATGACGACAACGAACTGGTCAAAGCTCTTCACTTTTTCGATAACTCTCTCGGCACCAGCGATTGTTATCGTGAACAGGGCATCGTTTGGCCTGTAGTTGGCTAACAGCGTGTCCCCCACGAAAATATGCCTCGGTCTGCCAGTTTTCTTGCTGTATTCAACCTTGGTCTCGTCGGGGAAAAGGGCAGCCCCAGTGCTGTATCCGAACTGATAGTCCGCAATGGCCCTCAGTTTTTCGAGATCCATGTTCATTTGGGATGCATATCCACTGATTCTATATAAGACGATGCCCCAATTATTGTGAGGTTTAAAGATGCGTTGCGAGGTATGCGGTAGAGAAATAAACGGACCCCCAAACTACAGGATCATAGAAGGTGGGAAGCTTACAGTCTGCGGCCAGTGCTCTCAGTTCGGCACGCAGACGTGGGACCCGTCCCGACCTCAGGCAAGGAAGACTGCAACAAGAAGGCGTTCGGCGCAGCCAAGTCCAAGGCGCAGGAGCGATATTGACGCCGCCGAGTCACTTGAACTCATCGAGGGATACGGTATGCTAATCAAGAAGACCCGCCAGAGGAAGGGGCTATCTGTGGAGGACTTTGCCAGGAAAATACGCGAGAAAGAGTCCGTCGTCAAGAAGTTGGAGAAGGAGAATATGAACCCGCCCATGAACCTTGTCCGCAAGATACAGAACGCGCTGGGGATATCCATCCTTGAGGAAGCAGCCAAGAGCTCAGGCTCGATGCTCACTCGACCCATGGGCCCCAGGACATTAGGCGACATGATCAAGATCAAGGACTCCACAAAGAAAGAGTGATGAAAATAACCCAGGTTTTTATCGTGACAGGGACCCCCGGCACGGGGAAGACAACTGTCTCAACCATTTTATCGGAGAGACTTAGAGCGAGGCACATCGAGCTATCAAAGTTCTCCATCGAGAACGGTTACGTGATCGAGGACGATGTTGAACGTGACACCAAGGTCGTGGATATGGAAGCACTGGGGTCTGCCATCGGAGAAATCATCGAAAAATCCTCCTCACCTGTCATTGTTGACGGGCATTACGCCCATGAGCTGGTGGATGGGCCTCTGATCTCGCGCCTGCTCGTACTCAGGAGGAAGCCCTGGAACCTGAAGAGCGTCCTGGAGGCACGTCATTACAGTAACGAAAAGGTCTGGGAGAACCTTGAGGCTGAGATAATGGGCGTCATCATAGGGGAGGCGCTTGAGCTCATTCCAGGGTCCAAGATATTTGAGATCGACACATCGAATCAGACTTCTGGAGAAACCGCTGACCAAATCATCGAAATTATTGAGGGTAATGCCTCATCCAAGCCCATCCTAGACTGGGTGACGTACCCAGAAACCATGGAACTGTTGTTGAGCCGATCATGTACCTCATAATAAACTGCCATACATGCGGGAAAGTCATCATGGCGAGCACCGCCAACAGGACCCAGTCATGCACCCACTGCGGTGCAAAGATAGAGGTCAGAAGCGCGAAAGTTCTGGCGCGAAGCAGGACAACGCAGGAAGCGGTGGCTATAATCCAGGAGCTGAAGCAGAGAAAATCCAAGGATTCACCGGTAACCTTCAAGAAATTTAGAGTGTGAAAACCAAAAACCTCTGCGATTTTTATATAAGGAAATCATAGTGGTAGGGCAGAGGTAATTACAAGTGGCGGCCGTTACAGGAAGAAAATTTTTCGAGGAACTCGGACAGCTAGTCGGAAAACCCGTAGTGGTTGAGGACTCCCAGGGCAATTCATACCAGGGCAACCTTTTGGGCTTCGACTCCCAGAGCATGAGCGTCGCGCTAGGCGAGGTCGTTGGCACAAAGGGGACAAAGTACCACAGGTTAATCCTGACTGGGAACGTGATAGCCAAGATAATGGCCACCGATACCCCGTTCAACCTAACGGGTCTCAAGGAAAGGCTTGAGCGCGTGTTCCCCAACATGGTGCAGTATGTGCCTGAGGCGGGCGTGCTCATTGTCATGAGCAAGATCAGGCTCAACGAGACCGGGGTAATCGAGGGAACTGGGCCAGCAGCCAGCAGGGTCCAGGACATCTACAACAGGTTCATCCAGGAAACCTCATAACTCCTTTTTTTCATCAAATAGACGTATATTTATTACAGGAACCGCATTTTCAGCCCTATGTCATTTGAGCTTAGGGACCGAGACCTGCTTGGACGAATCGGGAAGCTGACGGTACGGGGCAAGACCTTGGAAACCCCAGCCTTCATGCCCGTTGTCAACCCCATGATACAAACAATCTCTCCCCGGAGGCTCAAAAAGGAGTTCGGGTGCGATATCATCATCACGAACAGCTACATCATCCGCAACCACTTCCTTGAAATTCCCAACGTTGAGCTCCACAAGCTCCTCGATTATGACGGCATAATCATGACCGACAGCGGCGCATACCAGATCCTTGTCTACGGAGAGGTAGAAGTTACCCAGCCGCAGATCATCGACTGGCAGAAGAAGATAGGCAGCGACATCAGCGTGATCCTGGATATCCCCACGGGCTGGGACATCCCACGCGAGAAGGTGGAGTACACAGTTGAAAAGACCCTGGAGAGGGCAAGGGAGGCTTTGCCGCTGATCGAGGGATCCAACAACCTATGGGTTGGGCCCATCCAGGGCGGGAAATATCTCGATCTTGTGGAAAAATCAGCCAAGGCGGTGGGCATGATGCCCTTCGACCTTCACGCACTGGGTAGCCCCACCGAGGTAATGGAGCGATACATGTACCCAGTGCTGGTGGACATGGCAATGACTGCCAAGATACATGCGCCCGTTGAGCGGCCAATCCACCTCTTCGGTGCCGGGCACCCCAACATGTTCGCCATGAGTGTGGCCATGGGTTACGATCTCTTTGACTCTGCTGCTTACGCACTGTTCGCCAAGGACGAGAGATACCTCACTGTGAGGGGCACTCTCCAATTCAAGGATCTAAAATACTTGCCATGTAGCTGCCCTGTCTGCAGGAACAAGAGCCCGGAGGACCTAGCAGCCCTGCCAAGGGGCGACCGGATTAGGATCATTGCCGAGCATAACATGCACGTCACAATGACTGAGATGGAGACAATAAAGCAGGCCATCGTTGAGGGCAACCTCTGGGACCTGGTCGAGACCCGCGCTAAGGGACATTCCCAGATGACCGCCGCGTTGAAGCGCCTCAGTAGGTACGACAAGTACCTTGAGGAAGGAAGCGACGGGTTCAAGGGAAGGGGACTGTTCTACTACGATTACCACAGCATCCACAAACCAGAGGTCCTCAGGCACCAGGAGCAGCTCATGGGCAGCTACAGGAGGCCGACTGACAAGAGCATTCTAGTTCTCATGAGCGAGCCCACGAACAGGCCGTTTAACGGTAACGCGGGATTCAAGAAATTGAAGAAAAGTGTGGACGATGACCGGGTTCACTATTGTTTCGTCGCTGCCCCATACGGTGTTGTCCCTGCGAACTTGGCGGAGACATACCCGTTGAGCCAGTTCGAGATAGCGAGGCCACTAGACCACGAGACCATCCAGAGCACAGCTGATTACGTGAGACAGTATGTGGAAAAGTACCCGCACGAACACATCGTGCTAGTACTGAAGGACAAACCCCTGGAAGAGTCGCTGCTGGATAAACTGAGCGAGCTGGTCAAACCAAATAACATTATCCATTCAGAGGCGCTGGGCGACGGTGATACATTGGAGATCCTGTCGAAACTAATCCAGTCACTCGTCTAAACCTATCATCTGTTTTCAACCGCTATAAGTAAAGTATAAGAATAGGTGTAGTATTATTGTGCCCGTCCCCCTAGGGGAGGCAGCGAGAGCTGATCGTCAGGGAAAGGACTGAAAAGCCGCTCCGCAAGGGAGCATAAATGGTTTTTCGACTAGGTTAGACAAAATAATGGTAAAACTAACATTCCATGGCGGCACCCACCAGGTCGGTGGAAACGCTGTCACGGTTAAGAGCAAAGAGGCAAACCTACTCCTAGAGTACGGTGTAAAGCCAGGAAACCCACCGGAGTTCCCAGGACACGTAAGGGCAAGGGACATCGACGGAATCATCGTCGGCCACGCTCACCTGGACCACAGCGGTGGCACCCCACTATTCTATCTCAACGAGAAAAAGCCTATATTCCACACGAGGACCACGGGCGACCTGATGAAGATACTTATCAGGGACCTCATCAAGCTGAACAGCTACTATCTGCCCTTCGAGTACCTGGAGCTGGAGAAGATGCAGCTACAGAGGAAGGACCTGGTCTACGGCCAAAAGGTCAACCTCAAGGACGCGGAGTTCCAACTTCTTGACGCGGGTCACATACCCGGCAGCGCGATGGTTGATATCACCGTGAACGGCAAGAAGATTCTGTACACTAGCGACTTCAACACCATAAACACCAGGCTCACCAACGCAGCCAAGATACCCCGGAAGAGGTACGACGCGGTTATCGTGGAGTCAACGTACGCGATGCATGAGCACCCTGACAGGAAGGACCTGGAAAAGGAGTTCATCAAGGACATCAAGGCGACCCTCAATCAGGGGGGCAGGGTCCTTGTACCCGCTTTCGCGGTCGGCAGGAGCCACGAGATACTGAGCGTACTCCACGCACACAAGCTGAATGAGTACACACTGCTGGACGGAATGGCGAGGGCAGTCAACCAGGTAATGCTGGAGATCCCTGACTCGGTGAAGACTCCGAAGACATATGCCAATGCAGTGAGAAACGTCCACGAGATCAGGGGATGGAGGGATAGGCGGCACGCCGTCAGGAAGGCAAAGGTCGTGGTCGCACCAAGCGGCATGCTCCAGGGCGGGACAGTTATGTTCTACATGGAGAAGCTGGCCCTTGACCCACTGAACAGCATATTCATCGTCAGCTTCCAGGTGCCAGGCACCAAAGGGGCGAGGCTCATGGAAACAGGGATGTTCCCCATCAAAGACAAGGACGCCAAGGTGAACGCCAAGGTCAAGCACTTTGACTTTAGCAGCCACAGCGGCAGGACTCCGCTTCAAAAGTTCCTCAGGGGGCTAAAGGGCAAGCCTGATGTCTTCGTGATTCACGGCGAGGACGAGTCATGCAACTACCTTTCCGAGTGGGCGAGGGACGAGTTGGACCTGAACGCGGTCGCGCCAAACAGAGACGACGAGTTCAAACTCTAAACTTTTTCCTAATCCTTTTATTAACGGGGTCTACCCCTTTTTCGATTTCATTATGGTTGATATTGCGGCGGGGGAACCATCGAGGGAACTCACCCTCAGGGAATTGATGAAGGGCAATATACTGGTGCTCACCGTCAGCAGGATTATCTGGAGCATGAGCAGCTCTATCGTTTGGCCATATGTCTCGTTATACATCATAGAGTTAGGGGGAAACCCCCCCTTGATTGGAAAGATCACCGCCTTGGCTAATATTGCGGGGATGCTCTTCTTTCCCCTTGGAGGATACCTGGCAGACAAATCGGGGAGAGCTAAACTAGTGGGGTACAGTACACTGCTGTTCGCGGGGAGTCTCTCCATATTCGCGATGGCGAAATCGTGGCAGTGGATCGCAACTGCGATGGTAATCCAATCCCTTGTCCTCTTCTACATGCCTGCCCTCAACGCTATAATGGCTGACAGCATCCCTCCTGGAGCAAGGGGCAAGATTCTGAGCATTACAATAAGCATCCCCGAAGCTGTGAGGATATTCTCTCCTTTCATCGGGGGTTGGCTCATCGAAAGATACACACTGGTTCCAGCCATGAGAATTGGTTACACCATTAGTTTCATCACGGCAGCGGGGGTTGGTCTCATGAGGATCAAGTACCTAAATGAGACTATCAAGACAAAGCCCCTTGACAGGGGGATTGTGGGGATATTCAACGAGTCATATAGCAATGTGTGGACCTCCATACGGTGGATCATTAAGAACATGGGTGGTTACACGTTGATCGCCATGATCCTGATCTTCTCAGGTAGCCTTGTACAGCCTTATTGGATGGTTTACGCGAAAACGATCACAGGTATCTCCGAGTTCCAGTGGGGACAGGTAGCCCTAGTGGGTGGGATAGCTAAGGTCATCATCAGCCTGTATGTGGGGAATTTCGTAGACAAACAGGGCGTTAAGAAAAGTATGATCGTCGCTTTCCTTATCGCCATACCCGCGATGTCTACTTTCGTCTACACAACAGGACTAATTGACACTGCACTGGTTTATATTATTCTGGTTCTAGCCAACGCCTTCATCTGGATCGCAAGCGGCGTCCTCATCGCGGATAGCATACCAAGGAACATCAGGGGCAGGATCATGGCTGGCCTTGGCCAGGGCATCCCCTTGGGAGTAACAGGCGGCGGCTACGCCCAGGGATTCATGCTTTTTATACCCAGTGCACTGGGCAGTCTCATCAGCGGGTACATTTATGAGTACAATCCAGCTTACCCCTGGTACCTCCAGAGCTTATTGTTGTCACTTTGCTTCCTACTAGTTCTCAAACTTGTGAAAGAACCCGAGAACGCTGAGGTTTAAGCGAAACCATTAAAACCAACTATCCTTGTTTATGGTGACACGGAGAGAAAATCATTGCCAGTCGAAGTATTTGACAAGGAAAAGTTCATCGAGCTCTCAGCAAACGCAACAGAGTGCAGGATCAAGAAGAACAACGACAACACTAAGCTTAAGCTACGCACTCCAAGGTACATGTATACCATAAAGCTCGCCCCATCTGAGGCCGATGAGCTTGCTGGTAAGCTGAGCTGCCCCACAACGGAAATCTAATACTTTCCTTCTTATCATTAGCTATTCTAATCAAAAATAAATAATAGAGAAAGTAGTGGGAACTCTACTTCTTCTCTAGGTATGCGATGTTATTGACAACTGAGACCTCGATCTTGCCGTCTAGGTCTCTTGCGTCAATTCTCTTCTTTAACTGTGTTCTGAGATAATTTGCGTCTTTCTCAGGTACGTCTACCTCAACTAACCGTTGATCACTTTCAATGAAGTAATCGATGATGGGGTCGTACTTGCTGCCTTTTCTATACTTTCTAGAAGGCTTCTTTGACACGGGTTTTAAATTAAATTTGACATCACTCAAGTTATTCGCCTACTATTTCTCCCTTCATTCCATTAATATACTTTATTGTTGAAACAATTTACTCACATATAGTTACTCTCAACTATGTACAGTAACTATCAGAACTATATCCTACCCTATTACTGTACAAACGAATTTTTTCTCAAAGTAAAGAGTAGTATAATTAAAGGCAGGTTCTTTTCACAAGTTCCTTGTAGGTTTTATATCCCAAACTAAGTTGTTCCAGTGAAATATATTCGTCAGGTGTATGCGCCTGATCTATACTACCGGGTCCGCATATTATTGCAGGTATCCCCGCCGAGGTGTAGCTTACAGCCTCAGTATAGTATGGTTCACCAACGGGTTCAGTTCCCAGTATGTCCTTTAATGTAGTCACGATCTCCGAGTCAAGCGGTACATCAAGAGGATTTGATGCTCTGTGGCTCGTTAATTCTGCCTTGAACTCAGGGTCATTCCTTGATAATTTCTCGATGATGCTGGTAAACCATCCCTTTGAAACTTCAGGTTCCTTGTGTGTAGGTATTAACCTGTAATTGATGGTTAGTTTAGCCTGATCAGGGATGATATTTGCCTTAAAACCACCCTCCATCAACGTGCACTCGACGGTGGTTGATCCCAGCAATGGGTGCTTTTCCTTGTTAAGCTCCTCCTGGAGCCCCCTTAGCTCGTATAGGAAATCAGCGGCTTTCTGGTTTGCGTTGATCCCCAGCTCGGGCTTGCTGCTGTGCGACGCCCTGCCGTGGATCATGATGTCCGCGCCGCCTGAACCCTTGTGGACGGGAATGATCTCCATGAGGCTCGGCTCTCCGATGACACAGTACTTTGCCTCTGCCGGTGTGACCAGTTTGTCCTCAATTACCCTGTCCACGAACCAACCGCCAGTATCCTCGCCGGCAGTGAATACCATGGTCAGTTGCCTCTTATAGTCCTCCTTCGCATAGTCCTGTGCTACCTGGAGCATGCAGGCATCTGGGCCTTTCATATCACATGCACCCCTGCCATAGAGGTATCCTTCTTTTTCAACAGGCTCGAATGGCCTAGAGACCTTCCATAAATCTGGGTCTCCTGCGAGAACCACATCGATATGTCCAGAGAGAACCAGTCCCGGCTCCTTACCCTCGCCGATTTTCCCGATTACGTTTGCGCGACCAGGCTCCACAACCTGAAGTGTTGTCCTGAACCCAATGTCATCAAGGAAATCTCTGATCCATTCAGCGCATGGCTGTTCCTGCGTCGGTGGGCCCGATGTATCGAACTTAATTAACTCCTTGGCGATCTCGACTGCGTTCATAATAGGACAATAAAATGAATCGGTTTATTAAATGATTTTTCAGAAATTATGATTCAGCCGAGAGGATTTCGGCTATCTTCTCGTCCCTATCCTTGATGAACCTGTCACTGTAGATGAACCCCGCGTAAAGGAATATTGTTCCAATGAGCTCAAACTCAAAGAACAGGTTTGGGTCACCGAAGATTCCCATCAGAGTGCCGCCTAACCCGGGAAACAACCCCCCGAGGACGAAGTAGATGTTGTAAGTCCGTCTCCTGTCCTTGATGAAGCTGTAGACCGCCCCGAGGATCAGTGTCATGCCGCCGATGATGTTGATCACGATGGCATACTTCCGTACATCCATAGTGTAGGCGTGTATCGCTTCGTGGAATGCCTCCCCGAGGGGGCCGTTGAATGCCTCAACTAGCACCGCCTGATCAATGGGCTGTGTGAATCCCTTGACTAGCAATACAAGCGAGAGGAGGGTAATGATACCTGTGAAGATGTCTGCCTTCTTCTTGTCAACTAAAAGGTACATGACCCCCGCACCTAACAATCCCACAAGAGGAGCCGAGAGCACGTAGTAGACCTTGAACGCCCAAACGGTGGGCCCGAAGATATCCCCGTTCATCAGGAACTCCATTAGTGCAGCGATGGCGTACGCTAGCATGGCTAATGACCAGAGGAGCTGGTGAAACTTCTTTCTCTCTTGGTATTGCTTGAACAGTGAAAATGTGAAGGCACCTGCGACGATGGTGGTGAACAAGGGGAATATATTCAATTCTATTACCTGCTATCGTGGAATAACAGAAACATTATTTATGACTTGTTAATTCAGCAAGATGTGTCCGTCCAGTTTTGGCATTGAACTGGATAAGAATTGGTGCTCCTGCCGGGATTCGAACCCGGGTTCTCCGACTCGAAAGGCCGGAATGCTTGGCCGAGCTACACCACAGGAGCACGTACCACAAATAGCCTTGAGCCTGTTTATAATTGTTTTCGGTGGCAGATGTTTTTATATCTGTGATTAATGTTTAGAGAGAGCGGCGGGCCTGTAGCTCAGTTTGGCCTAGAGCACCTGGCTCATAACCAGGTGGTCGCGGGTTCAAATCCCACCAGGCCCACCATTCTCCGCTTAAATTCTATTTCTTAGGTCTAAGACTCAAAAGCTTGATCAAGGTTAATGCAAGCCCCGTCAGGCCCCCCATTAGCAGGTATCCCTGCCACTCAATGAAGGGATTGGTGCAGGTGGGAGCGATCAGGGCGACGCTGATCATGAACCCAACCGCCAGCACGCTATACACAATCTTCTGGGCCAGGTACTCGACGCCGTCGTTCAATTCCCTGAACTCCGGTATCGTTACTTCCATCCTTGATCTGCCGCTTGAAAAGTTCTCAAGGAATCGTCTGAACGCTTTGGGGAAGCCAAGCAATTCCCGCGTGACGGTCTGTCTCGCATCGTCAAGGCTCTCTGCGCTGAACACGGACGAGATTACTAGCTTGTTCAGGTACGGCAGGGTCTTTCCGATGATGTCAAACTCGGGGTCAAGATTTGAGCCCACATCGCCAATCATGGTGATCACCTTGATCATCAGCATGAAGCTTCCAGGCATCACTATCTTGTACCTCTGCAATATTGAGGTCAGTGTGTTCATGGTGTCTCCGAAGGAGAACTGGTCCATCTTGTAGTTCTCGGTTTGCTTGTAGATGACATACATCTCGTCCTTGAAGTTCTCAATGTCATCTGGATCAATCTTGATCCCGAGTTCAGCGAGGGTATCAATGAGCATGTCGATATCGTTGCTTATTATCGCGTAGAATATTTTTGTATAAGATATCCTCCTTTCCGGCCTAAGGATTCCCACCATCCCAAAGTCAAGGAAGACTATCTGTCCTTCTTCGTTGACGAGGAGGTTGCCCGGGTGCGGGTCTCCATGGAAGAATCCGTCAATGAACACCTGTTTGAGGTACGCCTCGAAACCTACATCGGCTAGCTTTTTGAGATCATACTTTTCCCTGAGCGTATCAACGTCGTCTATCCTGATGCCCTCGATGTATTCCAAGACCAGGAGCCTTGTCCCTGAGTGCTCCCAGTATATCTTTGGTACCTTTACCCCTGGCATTTCCTTCATGTTCAGTGCAACGGTCTCGGCGTTCTTTCCGTCCAGGACAAAATCCAGCTCCTTCCGCATCTGTTTGCTGTACTCCTCTATGAGTCCAACTGGGTTGAACGGCCTCAGGTATGGCAGGGCGTTCTCCGCCCTCTCAGCGAGGTTCTCAAGGATTGTAAGGTCAACCTCGATGAGCTCCCTGATATCGGGTCGCTGGACCTTGAAGACCACGTCGCTGCCATCAGTCATTACGGCCTTGTGGACCTGGCTCATTGATGCCCCTGCAATGGGCTCGTGATCAACGAACACGCAGAACTCGTCCTCTACACCACATGTTTCCTGGATCACGTCTTGGATATCCTCGTATGGGACCGTCTTTACCTTATCCGTGAGCATCTGCAGTTCCTGGATGAGGGGCGCGGGGAGGACGTCCCGCCTTACGCTGAGTATCTGACCTAACTTGACGAACGTGGGGCCAAGCTCCTCTATGGCAAGCCTGATCCTCCTGTAAACGTCATCAGATTCTATCTCCGGGTCCTTTTTCAGGAAATCAGGTCTTCTGTTCTCAGGATAGAGTTCCTGGAGCACGATTCCGAACCCGTATTTTGACAGGATTCTGGCGATTTGTGCGTAACGAGTCAGGCGGTTGACCATAGCATAGTGTTCTGGGGGGTTCTGTAATAAATAATGACGCTAAAAGGAGATGATCTGTATTTCATTATCTGAAAGCTTTTTCTACTCTGCCCTATAGTACTACTTTAGGTGTTGGGTTTGACACAAATTCTTGTAGTCGACGATGAGCTGGACATTCTCGAGATGACTCGGATTATGCTCGAAAGCTCAGGGTTTGAAGTGATTACTGCCTCTGATGGCGAGAAAGCCTTGGAGATCGTCGAGGAGAAAACCATAGACCTCATACTACTTGACGCAGTCATGCCGGGTATTCATGGGCTTGACGTATGCAGGGCTCTAAAAAGGAACCCAAAGACAAAGATCATTCCAATAATCATCTTCTCTGCCCTGGGCACAGGCGTCGATATGATGCTGGACGATCAGGACAAGGCGGACGCGTATCTCAGCAAGCCATTCACGCGCAAGATCCTGCTTGACAAGGTTCAGGTCCATTTAGAGAAACGGTCCTAAGCCATTCCTCAATACTCTCCATTGAAAATAGGCTAATCATCAGCAAAGTCGGTAGTTTTTACTCGTTTTCATAGAAACCTTTTAAGTTTGATGCCTCGTTAAACTCGTAGCATCCAAGGAAAACTTGGAAATTACATTTAAAGTGATTAACATGTTCGATGAAGAGAAACCCGAAGTCCTCGCTGAAGAGGAACAGGAAGAACCAGAGGAAGAGACAGTAGAGGTCGAGGCGGAGACGCCGAAGGAGGAATCCGTTGAGGAGCCAGTGGAGGAAGTGATCTTTGATGAGGAACCAGAGGAGGAGCCAGAAGCGGAAGAGGTTCACTACGAGAACGCCGTAAACAAAGGTGACTTCATCCTAGTCGACATGACTGGAAGCTCAGTGGAGACCGGTGAGGTTTTCGATACAAGTATTGAGGAGACGGCCACGGCCGAGGGGCTCTTCGACGCAGAGAGAACATACGGTTCAAGGTTGGTCATAGTTGGGGACGGCTACGTACTGCGAGGACTTGATGCAAAGCTGCCGGGAATCGCGTTCGACGAAGACGTTGAGATTGAGATTGATCCAGTTGACGCCTTCGGTGTGAGGAATCCTGACGAGGTAGCAACGATCCCGTATCGTATTCTCAGGAGTAAGGGAATCAACCCATACGTTGGAGCCGAGCTTGAGATCGATGGAAGGTCAGCCATAGTCAGGAGCGCAGGGGCTGGAAGGGTCCAGGTAGACTACAACCACCCACTAGCAGGCAGGAAGATCGTGTACAAGCTCAAAGTCGTTGAGCACATCACCAATGACAAGGACAAGATGAGGGCACTCTTGGGTCGCAGGTTCCTAGGTATCGAGACCAAGGAGTTCGCTATCAAGAAGGCCAAGAAGAAGCTGAGGATCGGCATCCCCGATCAGATCTTCTTCGGTGAGAACATCCAGATCGCGAAGAGAGGCGTCGCACTGGATATTCTCAGGTACTTTGAGGACATCGAAGAAATCGAGTACTACGAGACTATCAAGCGTTCATAGGGGTCTTTTTCCCTTTGAAAACCGAGGCAGCCATCATAGGAGCCGGCCCAGCCGGTCTCATCGCTGCCGAGGTCATTTCTTCTAAAGGATACACTACAACAATTTTCGAGGAGCACCGTAAGGTAGGTGTCCCCGATCACTGCGCTGGCATCATCAGCGTTGAGGGGTTTGACAGGCTCGGAGTTCCACTTGACGACAGGTTTTACCTCAACACCATACAGGGGGGTAGGCTATTTTCCGCCGACGGCACCTGCCTTGAGATTAGGGACAAAATACCCAGGGCCCACATCATTGACAGGGGCGGGTTTGATGGGTACCTGGCCGACTCTGCGGTTGATTCGGGCGTTGATCTGCGCACATCGACGCGCGTCAAGGATATCGTGTTCACTAAAAAGGGCGTAGTTGGCGTAAAAACGGGCGATTACGCCGTGAGATTTGACGCCCTGATAAACGCGGAGGGGCCGGGAGGGCGGTTGATGGCGAGGGCGGGTTACGGCACGGGCCAGGAGGGCATCTTGAACGGTTTCAACGTTGACCTATGCGGCGTCGATGTGGAGTCCGATATGGTGGAGGTCTGGTTCAACGACGAGGCGTCAAAGGGCTTCTTTACATGGGTCGCGCCGCTAGGACATGACAGGGTGCGGGTTGGTTTAGCATCTCAGGCATGGGATGGACACGCCGCCTTGAGAACATTCATCAAGAAAAGATTCAATTCAATCGATATCCCCCCCATCCGCGCGGGACGGGTGTGTTCCGGGGGGCCAGTAAAGAGGACCGTGTACCCCGGTATGTTACTGGTCGGCGATGTGGCTGGC